>NZ_JBHWBS010000108.1:0-9608 GCF_042735655.1 Streptomyces sp. NPDC059567
TCCCTCCTCCGCCTTGCGATCCACGGCACCAGACGCCGCTCCCCGATCCGGCCTGATCGACAAGACACCCCCTAGGCGCGCCCGGCCTCCCGGGGTGTCAACGGGGCCATCCCGCCCATCAGTTCGCGCAGACACCGCACCGCGAGCTCGGCCGGTGCCCCCTTGCCCCGTACCGGGGCGTCCGTCTCCGCCCACGCCTCCAGGGCCACCCGGATCGCGTCGGTGGCCGCCGCCGCCGCGAGCCGCACCTCCAGCGGGTCGGCGTCCGGTCCGGCCAGCTGGGCCACCACGGCCAGCAGCTTCTCCTCCGACTCCTGGTTGACCCGGTACCAGACCGCCCGCAGCGCCGGATCCGCGGCCGCCGCCCGCAGCAGTCCCCGCGTCCACCGCAACCCCTCCGCGGCCTCCTCGTCGGCCGCCGCGAGTGCCTCCCTGATCGACCGTTCCAGCGCCGCCGGCACCGTCGAGCCCGGCTCGGCCGCCGCGAGCGACTCGCGCCAGCGGTCCGCGCCGCCCGCCAGGAGCGGGGCGACGGCGTCCTGCTTGGAGCGGAAGTAGCGGTAGAAGGTCCGCAGGGCGACCCCGGCGCGCAGGGCGATGTCCTCGGCCGTCGTGCCGTCAGGGCCGCGCTCGGTGAAGAGCTCGGCGGCGGCCCGGGCGATGTCGAGCTGGGTGGCGGCCTTGCGGCGCTCCGTCAGGGAGGGGGGCTTGGTGCTCACCGTACGAAGGGTACGCCCCGCCTCTGCCTACCATGCATTTCATGCAGCTATGGCAAATCGTGCCACTTGGACGTACGGTGTCCGTACATCGCGAGGCTCGCCATCGAGAGCCTCGTCGTCGAGAGGTCGGACAGGGACATGAACCGCTACGAAGGACGCCGCGCACTGGTCACCGGTGGCGGCTCCGGCATCGGCCAGGCCACCGTGCGGCGCATCCTCGCCGAGGGCGGCAGCGTCGTCGCCGCGGACATCAGCGAGGACGGGCTGAAGGACACCGTCGCCAAGGCGGGCGCGGCCGGCGGCCGTCTGACCACCGTCGTCATCGACGTCGCCGACGAGACCTCGGTACGCGCGGCCGTCGCCACCGCCGTCGAGACGCTGGGCGGCCTCGACGTCCTGGTCAACGCGGCCGGCATCCTGCGCTCCTCGCACACCCACGAGACGAGCCTCGACTCCTTCGAGCAGGTCGTCAGGGTCAACCTGACCGGCACCTTCCTGGTGATCCGCGAGGCGATCCCCGCGCTCCTGCAGGGCAACGGCTCCGCCGTGGTCAACTTCTCCTCCACCTCGGCGATGTTCGCCCACCCCTACATGGCCGCCTACGCGGCCAGCAAGGGCGGCATCCAGTCCATGACCCACGCGCTGGCCGCCGAGTACGCCAAGCAGGGCATCCGCTTCACCGCCGTCCAGCCCGGCTCCATCTCCTCCGGCATGACCGACGGCACCGGCGCCAGCCGCCAGTCCGTCGGCCCCGGTCTGCCCGAGGACACCGACTGGTCCCTCTTCGCGAAGCTCGCCCCCGCCCTCGGCCAAGGCTTCGCCGGACCGGAGACCGTCGCCGGTGTCGTGGCCATGCTGGCCAGCGAGGACGGGAAGTTCATCACCGGCACCGAGGTCCGGGTCGACGGCGGGACCCACTTCTGATGACCTCCCTCGCCGCACGTGTCTTCGGCGGGAGGACCGCCGTCATCACCGGCGCCTCCTCCGGCATCGGCGCCGGGCTCGCCCGTCATGCCGCCGGACTCGGCATGAAGCTGGTCCTCGCCGACATCGCGGCCGAACGCCTCGCCGCCGTCGCCGACGAGCTGCGCGCGACCGACACCCGGCCCGAGGTCGAGACCGTCGTCACCGACGTCGCCGACCCGGCCTCCGTCGACGCCCTCGCCGACCACGCGTACACCCGCTTCGGCGCCGTCGACCTCCTGGTCAACAACGCCGGGATCATGGCCATGGGTTACTCCTGGGAGATCCCGGCCGAGCGCTGGGACGCCATGCTCCGGATCAACATCGGCGGCTACGTCAACGGCATCCGCTCCTTCGTCCCCCGGATGCTGGAGCGGGGCGAGCGGGCCTGGGTGGTGAACGTGTCCTCCATCGGAGGCCTGCTGCCCAGCCCGCTGATGGCGCCGTACAGCGTCACCAAGTTCGGGACGCTGGCGCTGACCGAGTCGCTGCACTACGAGATGCGGATGAAGGGCGCTCCGATCCAGGTGTCCGTGGTGACCCCCGGCGCGGTCAAGAGCGAGATCTTCCGGGCGGCCCGCCCCGGCGCGGACCAAGCACCCGAGGTCACCGGCTTCTCCGACCACCTCCAGACCATGAGCGACGAGCGCGGTCTGACCCCCGAGGAGCACGCGGAGCGGGTCTTCGCGCAGATCGCGGAGGGGAAGTTCTGGGTGGTCCCGCAGCCCGACACCCTTCACGAGGCCCTGCCGGCGCGGACGGACATGATCCTCGGTCAGGTGGATCCCGAGCTGCGGCTCGGCTGACGGACCGGTGCGGACCCGGGGTGGGGACGGCCCCCGGGTTCGTACCTCCTCCATGGAGCCTGCGGCCTGGGGCCTGTCCGACCCCCATCCGCCGGACACGCCCGCCCTAGGGTCTCTCGTTTGGATCTTGCCGGGCTCGCGTGCCCTGGTGCCGCTCCCCCAAGCTCTTCGAGCAGGGGGTACCCCCAGCCGCGTTGTCGTCGGTCGGCATGGTCCCCCGTAGCCCTTCGGGCACGGGAGGTGCCCCCACCGCCATGCCTCCCTCCTCCGCCTTGCGATCCACGGCACCAGACCCCGCTCACTGATCCGGCCTGATCCAAACGAAAGACCCTAGGCGCCGAAGCGCTCCCACAGCCGTGGATAGCGCGCCGCGAGCGCCTCGTCGTCCTCCAGGTCGAACGCCACGCCCTCCGGCTCCGCCGGCTGCGGCGGAATCCCCAGATCCGGCGCCTCCGCGCCGGTGAGCTGCTCGTACGCCTCGTCGGCGGCGAAGCCCAACTCCTCGCCGTCCCCGTCGATCTCCTCGTCGAACTCGACCAGCAGCTCGGCCAGCGCGTCGGGATCGTGCACCGCGCCCTCGAAGACCTCGCGGCCCTGCCCGATCAGCCAGCAACGGAAGTAGTCGAAGGCGTCGTCGCTCGCCCCGTCGAGCAGCACCGCCGCCGCGCCCCACAGATCCCAGCGGTACGCGCGGTTGTAGCGGGCCTCGAAGTGGCGGGCGAAGTCGAGCACGGAGTCGGGGTCGAGCTGCAGCAGCCGCTCGACGAGCAGGTCGGCGTGTTCCTCGGGGTCGCCCTCGGCGGCCTCGCGGGTGGAGTCGATGATCTCCCAGAACTCCGTCTCGTCCATCACGGACCAAGCATCGACCTTGGGGGAGGGCGACGCACCCGGAAACGACCAAAATGAAACCGGACAGGAGATGTCGTACTTTCCTGTCACGCTCGTTCCATGGAGACGGAGACGAAGCCGCTCAGCGGCAGGATCGCACTGGTCGCGGGCGCGACGAGGGGCGCGGGACGGGCCATCGCCGTGGAGCTCGGCACGGCGGGCGCCACCGTGTACGTGACCGGGCGCACCACCCGGGAGAAGGTAAGCGAGGTCGGCCGTACGACCGAGACGATCGAGCAGACGGCCGAGCTGGTGACGGCGGCCGGCGGCGAGGGCATCGCCGTTCCCACCGACCATCTGGAGATCGAGGAGGTCCGGGCGCTGGTCGAACGGATCGACAAGGAGCAGGGCCGGCTCGACATCCTGGTGAACGACGTCTGGGGCGGCGAGCACCTGATCGAGTTCGGCAAGAAGGTCTGGGAGACCGATCTGACGGGCGGTCTGCGGATGCTGGAGCTCGGTGTGAAGACGCACGCGATCACCTCCCGCCTCGCGCTGCCGCTGCTGATCAGGCACCCCGGGGGCCTGGTCGTCGAGATGACCGACGGCACGACCGAGTACAACACCCGGTTCCGGAACAACTTCTTCTACGACCTCGCGAAGTGCGCGCCCCTGCGGATGGCGTTCGCGCTCGCCCATGACCTCGAGAGCGTGGGCGGTACGGCCGTCGCGCTCACGCCGGGCTGGCTGCGCTCGGAGCAGATGCTGGCGGCCTTCGAGGTCACGGAGGAGAACTGGCGCGACGCGATCGAGAGGATCCCCGGCTTCGCGATCGCCGAGTCGCCGGTGTACGTCGGCAGGGCGGTGGCGGCGCTCGCGGCGGACCCCGACCGGGCGCGCTGGAACGGCCGGTCGCTCGACAGCGGCCGCCTCGCCCGGGAGTACGGCTTCACGGACGCGGACGGCTCCCAGCCGGACGCGTGGGGCTTCATGATCGCGGACGAGACGGGCGCCCCGGACGTGGCGGACTACCGCTAGGGCGCGGGGCGCGCGGCACGGGAGGCGGACCGCGACCGCCGGCCCGTGTCCGCGGTCGGGGCAGCCGACAGCCCGAAGCGGCGGCACGGACGCGGGCGGCCAGGGGCGGCCCTGAGGCCCGTGGGCTCTGACTGCCGGCGGTAGCCCCTGCCCGGGGGCGGGTCGCAGGAAGGACGGACGGCCCTCGTCGGCCCTCTCCCGTACCCCGATCGTCCACTCGACCGGGACGACGGCCTCGGGCCCTTGAGCGGTGGATTCGGACGCGGGCGGCCGGAGTGGCGGCGTCGAGGGCCGCGGTCCCTGACCGCCGTCGGCCGGGCTGGGGGGCGCGGCGTCGCAGGCTGTTATGCCTCAGGTCGCCGCGTTGCGGCTCGGACGCGGCGGCCAGGGGCGGCTTGGCCGCTTCCGCGCCGCGGCCCAGACCGCCTCGCTCAGTCGTAGAGCGCCCCGAGGCCCCGTGCCGCCTCCGTGAAGCGGGTTCGTAGGGAGTGGGGGGCGAGGATTTCCGCCTCCGGGCCCAGGGTGAGCAGCTGGCTGAAGGCGACCTCCTCGCTCTCCACGCGGAGCGTCGTCGTCAGCCGGCCCTCCGCGTCCGTCGAGGCGGACGCCAGCGCCTCTTCCGCCGCCGCGCGGTCCGTTACGTACGGCAGCCGCCGCGCCCCCGCCGCCGAGAGCCGCAGGACGACCTCGGCGCGCAGGATCGAGCGGGCGAACTCCGCCGCCCGCTCCGCCCAGAAGGCGGGCAGATCGAACGACCCGTCCCGTTCGAAACGCTCCTCACCGAGGGCCACCGCCGCGAAGCGGTCCACCCGGTACGTGCGGAACGCCGTGCCCGAGCGCGCGCACAGGTACCAGACCCCGGCCTTCAGCACGAGCCCGTACGGCGCCAGCTCGCGCTCCACCTCGGTCTCCCCGCGCCGGTAGCGGGCCGAGATCGTCCGGTCGTCCCAGACGGCCTCCGCGATCGGGGCGAGCAACTCGGGCGTCTCCGGCTCCTGGTACCAGCCGGGCGCGTCCAGATGGAAGCGCTGGGCCGCCGACTCGGGGGCGTCGCGCAGCGAGGGCAGAAGGGCGGCCGACACCTTCAGCCGGGCCGCCGAGGCCGCGTCGTCGAGCCCCATGTCCCGCAGCGCGCCCGGCAGTCCGGACAGGAACAGCGCCTCGGCCTCACCGCGCGCCAGGCCCGTCAGCCGGGTGCGGTACCCACCGATCAGCCGGTACCCACCCGCCCGACCCCGGTCCGCATACACCGGAACCCCCGCCTCCGAGAGGGCGAGGGCATCGCGGGTGATGGTCCGCTCGGACACCTCCAGCTCCGTGGCCAGTTCGGCCGCCGTCATCGACGGACGGGACTGGAGCAGCAGGACCATCTTGATCAGCCGGGCGGCACGCATGAACCCATCATGCGTGCCCGCCTCTTTTCGTGGGCTCGGTTCGCCTCCGGACCTCGTCAGAGGCCGTAGCGCTCGCGCGCCTCCTTCACGGCCGAGGCCGGGACCTCGCCGCGGCGGGCGAGCTGGGCGAGGGCCGCGACGACGATCGACTGCGCGTCGACGCCGAAGTGGCGGCGGGCCGCCTCGCGGGTGTCGGAGAGACCGAAGCCGTCCGCACCGAGCGAGGACCAGTCCTGCTCGACCCACTGGGCGATCTGGTCGGGGACCTGACGCATGTAGTCCGAGACCGCGAGGACCGGGGACTCCACGCCCTCCAGCGCCTTGCGGATGTACGGGACCCGCTCCTCGCCGCGCAGCAGCGCCGCGTCGGACTCCAGCGCGTCGCGCCGCAGCTCCGTCCACGAGGTCGCGGACCACACGTCGGCGCCCACGCCCCACTCGGCGGCGAGCAGCTTCTGCGCCTCCAGGGCCCAGTGGATCGCCGTACCGGAGGAGAGCAGCTGGATCCGCGAGGCGTCCGCCGGCAGGTCCAGGCCGGCCGACTCCGCCGTGTTGAAGCGGTACAGGCCCTTGATGATGCCCTCGTCGGCACCGTCCGGCTTGGCCGGCTGCGGCATCGGCTCGTTGTAGACCGTGAGGTAGTAGAAGACGTTCTGGTCCTCGCCCTCGGCGGCCTCGCCGTACATCCGGCGCAGACCCTCCTTGACGATCGCCGCGACCTCGTAGGCGAACGCCGGGTCGTAGGACAGCGCCGCCGGGTTGGTGGCCGCGATCATCGGGGAGTGGCCGTCCGCGTGCTGGAGGCCCTCACCGGTCAGGGTCGTACGGCCCGCGGTGGCGCCGACGAGGAAGCCGCGGCCGAGCTGGTCGCCGAGCTGCCACATCTGGTCGGCGGTGCGCTGCCAGCCGAACATCGAGTAGAAGATGTAGAAGGGGATCATCGCCTCGCCGTGCGTCGCGTACGACGACGAAGCGGCGATGAAGTCCGCCATCGAGCCGGCCTCGGTGATCCCCTCGTTGAGGATCTGGCCGTTGACGGCCTCCTTGTAGTACATCAGCTGGTCGCGGTCGACCGGCTCGTACGTCTGGCCCTTCGGCGAGTAGATGCCGAGCGACGGGAACAGCGACTCCATACCGAAGGTACGGGCCTCGTCCGGGACGATCGGGACCCAGCGCTTGCCGGTCTCCTTGTCGCGGATCAGATCCTTCACGAGGCGGACGAACGCCATCGTGGTCGCCATCGACTGCGTGCCGGAGCCCTTGTCGAAGGCGGCGAACGCCTTCTCGGCCGGGGCCGGCAGCGGGGCCAGCGGCTGGACGCGGCGGGCCGGGGCCGGGCCGCCGAGGGCCGCGCGGCGCTCCTGGAGGTAGCGGACCTCGGGGGAGTCGGCGCCGGGGTGGCCGTAGGGCACCACGCCGTCGACGAACTGCGCGTCCGAGATCGGCAGGCCGAGCAGGTCGCGCATGTTCTTGAACTCGTCCACCGAGAGCTTCTTCATCTGGTGGTTCGCGTTCTTGGAGGCGAAGCCCTCGCCGAGGGTGAAGCCCTTGACGGTCTGCGCGAGGACGACCGTCGGCGCGCCCTTGAACTCCAGCGCGGCCTTGTACGCGGCGTAGACCTTGCGCGGCTCGTGGCCACCGCGCGAGAGGTGGAAGCACTCCAGGATCTTGTCGTCGCTCAGCAGCTGCGCCATCGCGACGAGCGCCGGGTCGGAGCCGAAGAAGTCCTGGCGGATGTAGGCGGCGTCGCGGGTCTGGTACGTCTGGACCTGCGCGTCCGGGACCTCGCGGAGGCGGCGGACGAGGGCGCCGGTGGTGTCGAGCGCGAACAGCTCGTCCCAGGCGCCGCCCCACAGCGACTTCACGACGTTCCAGCCGGCGCCGCGGAACTGGGCCTCCAGCTCCTGCACGATCTTGAAGTTGGCGCGGACCGGGCCGTCGAGGCGCTGCAGGTTGCAGTTGATGACGAAGGTCAGGTTGTCCAGACCCTCGCGGGCGGCGAGTGCGAGTGCCGCGGTCGACTCGGGCTCGTCCATCTCGCCGTCACCGAGGAACGCCCACACGTGCGAGGACGAGACGTCCTTGATGCCGCGGTTGGTGAGGTAGCGGTTGAAACGCGCCTGGTAGATGGCGGAGAGCGGGCCCAGACCCATGGAGACGGTCGGGAACTCCCACAGCCAGGGCAGGCGGCGCGGGTGCGGGTAGGAGGGGAGGCCGTTGCCGCCCGACTCCTGCCGGAAGTTGTCGAGGTGCGCCTCGTTGAGGCGGCCGTCGAGGAAGGCGCGGGCGTAGATCCCGGGGGAGGCGTGGCCCTGGATGTAGAGCTGGTCGCCGGAACCGGCGGCGTCCCCGGACTCCTTGCCCTTGAAGAAGTGGTTGAAGCCGGTCTCGTAGAGCCAGGCGGCGGAGGCGAAGGTGGCGATGTGGCCGCCGACGCCGTGCTTGGCTCCGCGGGTGACCATGGCGGCCGCGTTCCAGCGGTTCCAGGCGGTGATCTTCCGCTCCATCTCCTCGTCGCCGTCGATGACGGGCTCCGCGGAGGTGGGGATGGAGTTGACGTAGTCCGTCTCCAGCAGCTTGGGCAGGGCCAGGCCCGCGCCCTCGGCGTGCTGCAGCGTGCGGCGCATCAGGTAGGCGGCCCGGTGAGGGCCGGCGGCCTTGGTGACGGCGTCCAGGGAGGCCGCCCACTCGGCGGTCTCCTCGGTGTCACGGTCCGGGAGCTGGTCGAGCTCACTCGGAATCTTGCCTACGGGATCGGTCATGATCGCCGCCTTCCGGACAGATGGGGGTGGAGAAGGGGTGCCTTGTCTGGCAGGACAGGGCGAAGGGCCGGGTAGCGGCCCGCCGAAGACTCTAAGCCGCCGATCGATGATCGATCAAAGGGTTGAAGGGGAAAACCTCTTCAGATCGAGAAAGTCGGCACAGGGTGCCGCGAAAAGGGGCACCGGGTGCCTTGTTTTCGCAGGTGGGAGGGCGGATGAGAGGGGGGTCGCACGAATGAGCGGACCCGCCGGGGGCGGGTCCGCTCAGGGAACTGCTCAGGAAACCTCGGGGAGGCGCTCAGGAAGGACTCGGGACGTACGGGGGTGCTTCAGGCTCTCGGCGCGCAGCCGAGGACATGGGCCTTGACCAGGGCGCCGATGTTCGGATCGCCGCGGCGGAAGGCCTCCACGAGCTCCTGGTGCTCCTCCGCGTACGACTTCTGGACCGTGCCCAGCCAGCGGATCGACAACGCCGTGAACACCTCGATGCCCAGGCCCTCCCAGGTGTGCAGCAGCACGCTGTTCCCGGCGGCCTTCACCAGCTCCCGGTGGAAGGCCACCGTGTGTCGTACCTGCGCCGTCCCGTCGGCCGTCCGGTCCGCCTCGTAGAGGGCCGTCACATGCGGCTCCAGGGCCGAACAGTCGGCCGCGAGGCGCTTCGCCGCCAGCTCCGCCGCGATCTGCTCCAGACCGGCCCGGACCGGGTAGCTCTCCTCCAGGTCGGCCGCGGTGAGGTTCCGTACCCGCACGCCCTTGTTCGGCGACGACTCGATCAGCCGCAGCGACTCCAGCTCGCGCAGCGCCTCGCGCACCGGCGTCTGGCTGACTTCCAGCTCCGTCGCGATGCGGCGCTCGACGATCCGCTCGCCCGGCTTCCAGCGACCGCTGACGATGCCCTCCACGATGTGCTCGCGGATCTGTTCGCGCAGCGAGTGGACGACGGGCACGCTCATGAAGCCGCTCCTTAGGGACGCGTTGACACCCAAGACAATACGGCGGCGGGGCCCCCCCCCCCCCCCACCACCCGGGGGGGGCCGGCGGGGGGGGGGGGTGAGGAACACGAAGTGGGGGGACCCGCCCCCAGCCGCAGCCGCACAC
>NZ_JBHWBS010000108.1:9618-26063 GCF_042735655.1 Streptomyces sp. NPDC059567
GGTTTTTCTCCGCGCGCGGTCGCCGACGTCCCACAAGAACATTCAGACTCTATACTGGCCCGTTAACCCACAAAACACCCCCCGGCCCCCCCCCCCCCATCAAAACCGGGGGGGCGCCCCCGCCGCAGGTGAGGCTTGTTACAGCTCAGTAGCTTGCGCTCACAGGCCGAGCTCGACCTCGAACTCGCCGGCTTCCAGGATCGCCTTGACGGCCGTCAGGTAACGGGCCGCGTCGGCGCCGTCCACCAGACGGTGGTCGTAGGAGAGCGCGACGTACGTCATGTCGCGGATCGCGATGGTCTCACCCAGGTCCGGGTGGTTCACGACGACCGGACGACGGACCGTGGCACCGATGCCCAGGATGGCGACCTGGTTCGGGGGCACGATGATCGTGTCGAACAGCGCACCGCGCGAGCCGGTGTTGGAGATCGTGAAGGTCGCACCGGCGAGGTCGTCCGGCGTGATCTTGCTGGCGCGGACGGCGCCCGCGAGCTCCGCGGTCTTCTTGGCGATACCGGCGATGTTCAGGTCGCCCGCACCCTTGATGACCGGGGTCATCAGACCCTTCTCGGAGTCCACGGCGATGCCGATGTTCTCCGAGTCGAAGTACGTGATGGTGCCCTCGTCCTCGTTGATCCGGGCGTTGATGACCGGGTGGGCCTTCAGCGCCTGGGCCGCCGCCTTCACGAAGAACGGCATCGGGGACAGCTTGACGCCCTCACGGGCGGCGAAGGAGTTCTTCGCCTGGTTGCGCAGCTTCATCAGCTTGGTGATGTCGACCTCGACGACCGAGGTCAGCTGGGCCTGGCCGTGCAGCGCCTTCATCATGTTGTCGCCGATGACCTTGCGCATGCGGGTCATCTTGACGGTCTGACCGCGCAGCGGGGAGACCTCGAGGGCCGGGGCCTTCGACGCGGCGGCCGGAGCGGCGGCGACGGGGGCCGGGGCGGCCTTCTTGGCCTCGGCGGCCGCGAGGACGTCCTGCTTGCGGATACGGCCGCCGACGCCGGTGCCCTTGACGGACGCCAGGTCGATGCCGTTCTCGGCGGCGAGCTTGCGGACCAGCGGGGTCACGTAGGCGCCGTCGTCCGCCGGCTGTGCGGCGGCGGGGGCGGCGGCCGGAGCCGGGGTGACCGGAGCCGGGGCGGCCACCGGGGCGGCGGGCGCGACCGGAGCCGGAGCGGCGACCGGGGCGGCCGGAGCCACGGGGGCGGGGGCCGGAGCCGGAGCGGCCGGAGCCGGAGCGGCGGCGGGAGCCGGGGCGGCGGCCGGGGCCGGGGCGGCCGGAGCGGCACCCGCGGCACCGATGACGGCCAGCTTGGCGCCGACCTCGGCGGTCTCGTCCTCGGCGACGACGATCTCCAGGAGGACACCCGAAGCCGGGGCCGGGATCTCGGTGTCGACCTTGTCCGTGGAGACCTCGAGGAGCGGCTCGTCGGCCTCGACGGTCTCGCCGACCGACTTCAGCCAGCGGGTGACGGTGCCCTCGGTGACCGACTCACCGAGCGCCGGCAGGACGACGTCCGTACCGGTGGCACCGCCGGCCGGAGCCGCGGCGGGGGCCTCGGCCACGGGGGCCGGGGCGGCGGGGGCCTCGGCGACCGGCGCCGGAGCGGCCGGGGCCTCGGCGGCGGCCGGAGCCGGGGCGGCGGCCGGCGCACCGGTGCCGTCGTCGATGATCGCCAGCTCGGCGCCGACCTCGACGGTCTCGTCCTCGGCGACCTTGATGGAGGCCAGGATGCCCGAGGCGGGGGCGGGGATCTCGGTGTCGACCTTGTCGGTCGAGACCTCGAGCAGCGGCTCGTCGGCCTCGACACGCTCACCCTCGGCCTTGAGCCAGCGGGTGACGGTGCCCTCGGTGACGCTCTCGCCGAGCGCCGGCAGGGTTACGGAAACCGACATGGTTTCAGTTGCTCCTAACGAATTGCGGAAAGTGGTCGTCGCGCCCGTGGATGACGTGAGCGTCAGTCGTGGGAGTGCAGAGGCTTGCCGGCCAGCGCCAGGTGCGCCTCGCCGAGCGCCTCGTTCTGCGTCGGGTGGGCGTGGATGAGCTGCGCGACCTCGGCCGGCAGCGCCTCCCAGTTGTAGATCAGCTGCGCTTCGCCGACCTGCTCGCCCATGCGGTCACCGACCATGTGGACGCCGACCACGGCACCGTCCTTGACCTGGACGAGCTTGATCTCGCCCGCGGTCTTCAGGATCTTGCTCTTGCCGTTGCCCGCGAGGTTGTACTTCAGGGCGACGACCTTGTCCGCACCGTAGATCTCCTTGGCCTTGGCCTCGGTGATGCCGACGGAGGCGACCTCGGGGTGGCAGTACGTCACCCGCGGCACGCCGTCGTAGTCGATCGGCACGGTCTTCAGACCGGCCAGACGCTCCGCCACCAGGATGCCCTCGGCGAAGCCCACGTGCGCGAGCTGCAGGGTCGGGACGAGGTCGCCGACCGCGGAGATAGTGGGCACGTTGGTGCGCATGTACTCGTCGACGAGGACGTAGCCGCGGTCCATCGCGACGCCCTGCTCCTCGTAGCCGAGACCGGCCGAGACCGGGCCGCGGCCGATGGCGACGAGCAGGACCTCCGCCTCGAAGGTCTTGCCGTCGGCCAGGGTGACCTTGACGCCGCTGTCGGTGTACTCGGCGGACTGGAAGAACGTGCCGAGGTTGAACTTGATGCCGCGCTTGCGGAAGGCGCGCTCAAGAAGCTTGGAGCTGTTCTCGTCCTCGACCGGGACCAGGTGCTTCAGGCCCTCGATGACCGTGACGTCCGTACCGAAGGACTTCCACGCGGAGGCGAACTCGACGCCGATGACACCGCCGCCGAGGATGATCGCGGACTCCGGGACGCGGTCCAGGGTCAGCGCGTGGTCCGAGGAGATGATGCGGTTGCCGTCGATCTCCAGGCCCGGCAGCGACTTGGGTACGGAGCCGGTGGCGAGGAGGACGTGACGACCCTCGACGCGGCGGCCGTCCACGTCGACGGAGGTCGGGGAGGAGAGGCGGCCGTGGCCCTCGATGTATGTCACCTTGCGCGAGGCGACCAGACCCTGCAGACCCTTGTAGAGGCCCGAGATCACATCGTCCTTGTACTTGTGGACGGCCTTGATGTCGATGCCCTCGAAGGAGGCCTTGACACCGAACTGCTCCGCCTCGCGGGTCTGGTCGGCGACCTCGCCGGCGTGGAGCAGGGCCTTCGTCGGGATGCAGCCGTTGTGCAGGCAGGTGCCGCCGAGCTTGTTCTTCTCGATCAGTGCGACGTCCAGGCCCAGCTGCGCTCCGCGCAGCGCCGCGGCGTAACCGCCGCTACCGCCGCCGAGGATCACTAGGTCGAAAACGGTGCTGGCGTCGTTCGCCACGTCACGTCCTCCATGCATGTGCGCCGGTCGCCGGTCTCCGATGACCGGGCGGCGGCTGGTGTTCGGCCGCTTTTATGTCGGCCCTGTGGTGGGGGCCCTGTCCTGCCGAGAACCCATCTTCGCACTTGTTGCCGGAAGGCGGGACGCGGGGCCGGTGTCTGAGACGGGGGGATCGTCCGTACGGCCGGGTAACAGAGGCGTGCGAACCTGCGGATTTCGTCGAGGGCGCAACGGGAACGGCCCCGGGGAGCGGGTCCCCGGGGCCGTGTACGTCACACGACGGCTCAGAGCTCGCCGTCGGCCGTCCGCTCGGCCAGCTTCACCAGGGTGCGGACCGCGGAGCCGGTGCCGCCCTTGGGGGTGTAGCCGTACGGAGCGCCCTCGTGGAAGGCCGGGCCCGCGATGTCGAGGTGCGCCCAGGTGATGCCCTCGCCCACGAACTCCTGCAGGAACAGACCGGCGACCAGGCCGCCGCCCATCCGCTCGCCCATGTTCGCGATGTCCGCGGTCGGGGAGTCCATGCCCTTGCGCAGGTCCGCCGGGAGCGGCATCGGCCAGGACTGCTCGCCGACCTCCTCGGCGATCTCGTGGATCGCGGTGCGGTAGTCGTCGTCGTTGGCCATGATGCCGAAGGTCCGGTTGCCCAGGGCCAGCACCATCGCGCCGGTCAGGGTCGCCACGTCGACGATCGCGTCCGGGTTCTCTTCCGAGGCCTTGGTCAGCGCGTCGGCGAGGACGAGCCGGCCCTCGGCGTCGGTGTTGAGGACCTCGACGGTCTTGCCGCTGTACATGCGCAGCACGTCGCCGGGTCGGGTGGCCGAGCCCGACGGCATGTTCTCGGCCAGCGCCAGCCAGCCGGTCACGTTGACGGCCAGGCCGATGCGGGCGGCGGCGACGACCGCGGCGAACACGGCGGCGGCGCCGCTCATGTCGCACTTCATCGTCTCGTTGTGGCCGGCCGGCTTCAGGGAGATGCCGCCCGAGTCGTAGGTGATGCCCTTGCCGACGAGGGCGAGGGTCTTCTCCGCCTCCGGGTGGGTGTAGGCGATCTTGACCAGGCGGGGGCCGCGGACCGCGCCCTTGCCGACGCCGAGGATGCCGCCGTAGCCGCCCTTGTCGAGCGCCTTCTCGTCGAGCACCTGCACCTTGAGGCCGTGCTCCTTGCCGGCGGCGGTGACGATGGCGGCGAACGTCTCGGGGTAGAGGTCGTTCGGCGGCATGTTGATCAGGTCGCGGGCGCGGTTGATCTCCTCGGTGAGCGCCAGCGCGCGCTCGGCGGCGGCCTTGAAGGCCTTGTCGCGCGGCTTGGCGCCGAGCAGGGCGACCTCGGCCAGCGGCTTCTTCGCGTCCTTGCCGTTCTTGCTTTCCTGGTACGCGGTGTAGGCGTACGCACCGAGCAGGGCGCCCTCGGCGATCGCCTCGGCGTCCTCGGCGGCGGTGATCGGCAGCGCGAAGGCGGCCTTCTTGGTGCCGTTCAGGGTGCGGGCGGCGGTGCCGGCGGCGCGGCGCAGGGTCTCGGCGCCGTACGCCTGACCGTCCTCGGGGGCGGAGCCCAGGCCGACGGCGAGCACGACGGGGGCCTTCAGGCCGGCGGGGGCGGGCAGCTTGGTGGCCTCACCCTCGGCACCCGCGGCGCCCAGGGTCTCCAGGACGGTGGCGAGCTTGCCGTCGAACGCCTGGTCCACGGCCTCGGCGCCCGGGGCGACGAGCAGACCCTTTCCGGACTTCGCTACGCCGACGACAAGGACGTCGGCGCGCAGCGTCGCCGCGCCGGCAGTGCTGAGAGTGAGAGCAGTCACGGTGGTGAAATCTCGCTTCCATTGAGTTCTGTGGCGGTCGAGGGATGGGCCGACCGTGCCCGCCGCATCGTATTTCGGCCCGGGGAACGCCGAGAACGAGCCTACGCTCGCTGTTCGTGTTCGCTCACGGCGACGGTGATTCACTCGTCCGTGGTGTCTCTTTCACGTTTACCCCTCAGTGTCGGAGAGCTCGGTCACACTCGCCTCATTCACGCAAGGGCAGCAGCCGCTCCTTTGCATCATCCGCATCATCTCCACAGGTCCTCCCTATCCGGTCGGGCCTGTCGAGGGGGGACACCACCAGATGGACTCTGCCGGATCCCGTATGCCCAGATCAGCCAGGACGGCATCCCTGCTGGCCGCCGCGCTCCTGGCCACCGTCATCCCGTCCGCGGCGGCCAGTGCCGCCGAGACGGTTCCGCGGATCGACCTCACCGTCCTGGTCGTGGACGACGGCGGAAGCGCCGTGGAGGCGATCACCTCCGAACTGCGCTCCACCGGCGTCCCGTACCGCCGGGTCGATCTGGCCGATTCCGGCCGCCCGGTCATCACCGCCGGATTCCTCAGCGACACGGTCTCCGGGCGTCCCCGGGCCAAGTACCAGGGCGTCGTCCTGCCCCACGAGTCCGCCTTCGGCCCCGACTCCGCCGAGCAGGCGGCCCTCACCGCGTACGAGAAGACCTTCGGCGTCCCGCAGGTCGACGCGTACACCTGGGCGCACCCCGGCGTCGGTCTCGACTACACCAGCGAAGGGGGACTGTCCGGTCCCCTCGACGGGGCCGCCGCCTCCGTCACCGCGGCCGGCCGGGCCGGGCCCTTCCGCCATCTGGACGGGCCGCTGACCTTCGAGGACAACGACCCGGCGATCGCCGAGAGCTACGGCTACGCGGGCCGGCCGCGCGAGGGCTACACCAGCTACCTCGACATCCCCGTCGACGGCGGCGGCCGGGCCAGCCTGATCGGCGAGTACGCCCACGACGGGCGCCGCGAACTGGTCGTCACCTTCGCCTACAACCAGTACCAGCGGCAGTTCCGGGCGCTCGCCCGCGGCATCGTCGAATGGCTCACCCAGGGCGTCCATCTCGGCCAGAGCCGCAGCTACTTCTCCGTCCACGTCGACGACGTCCTCGCCCCCGACGCCCGCTGGGACACGGCCCGCAACTGCACCCCCGGCGACTTCGACTGCGTGGGCGGCGACGGCGAGGGCGAGAACCCCGTCCGGATGACCGCCGAGGACGCCCGGTACGCGGCCGCCTGGCAGAAGTCCTCCGGCTTCACCCTCGACATGGTCTACAACGGCGGCCAGGGCGAGCAGTGGAAGACCGAGCACGGAGGCACCGACCCGCTGGCCGCCCAGCTGATCGCCGACCGCGCCCAGTACCGCTGGGTGAACCACACCTACACCCACCCCTTCCTCGGCTGCGTCCAGGACAACACCACCGTCCCCTGGCAGTGCGCCGAGAACGCCACCGGCGCCACCCTGTGGACGAGCCGCAGCGTGATCTCCGGACAGATCCGCGACAACCACAACTGGGCCGTCGCCAAGGGCATCTCCGTCGACCGCACCGAACTCGTCACCGGCGAGCACTCCGGTCTGAAGACCCTCCCGCAGCAGGGCGCCGACAACCCGAACCTGGCCGGCGCGCTCGCCGACAACGGCGTGAAGTGGATCGCCAGCGACAACTCCCGCGAGCCCCGGCAGCGCGCCGTCGGCGCCGCGAAGACCGTCCCGCGCCACCCCATGAACGTGTACTACAACGTGGGTACGGCCGCCGAGATGGCCGACGAGTACAACTGGATCTACACCTCGCGCGCCGACGGCGGCAGCGGGATCTGCGAGTCCAACCCGGCCTCCACCTGCCTGCCCGCCCCGCTCGACACCGCCACCGGATACGCCTCCCACATCGTCCCGCAGGAGGCGCGCACGGCCCTCTCCCACGTCGTGGCGAACGACCCGCGCCCGCACTACGTCCACCAGTCCAACCTCGCCGAGGAGCGGATCCTCTACCCCGTCCTCGACCGGGTCCTCGCCGACTACCGGGCCCTCTTCGCCGACAACACCCCGCTGGTGAACCCCCGTCAGCGCGACGTCGGCACCGAGCTGAACCGCCGTGCCGCCTGGGAGCAGGCGCTCGCGGCCGGCCAGGTCGCCGCGTACCGCATCGGCACGACCGTGACCGTCAAGGCGCCCGCGGGCGTGACCGCGCCGATCACCGTCCCGGAGGGAACGCGCAAGCAACTCCTCCTCGGCACCGCGGTGTTCGGGACGGCGTACGCCGGAACGCGCTCGGCCTGGACGGCCCCGGAGCCCCTGCAGAGCGCGACCACGCTCCGGCTCCCGACCGTCTGAGACCCGCCGACCGCTTCGCGCACTGACCGCTGACCGTACGTTCTGGGGGAAACGCACATGCCGAGCAGTGGCCGTCACGTCACCATGCTCACCGAAGGCACCTATCCGCATGTCCACGGGGGAGTCTCCACCTGGTGCGACCAGCTCGTCCGGGGGATGCCCGAGGTCGACTTCGAGGTCCTCGCCCTCACCGGCAGCGGCCGCGAACCGGTCACCTGGGAGCTGCCGTCCAACGTCCGACGGCACACCGCCTTCCCGCTCTGGGGCCTCGCCCCGGAGCGGGGGCGGGCCCCGCGCGGGCGGGCACGCCGTCGCCTGGTCGACACCTACGAGCGCTTCCTGCTCTCGATACTCGATCCCAGCGCCGGCTGCGACTTCGGCGAGGGGCTCTACGCCCTGGCCGAACTCGCCCGGCGCGGAGGGCTCACCGCGGCCCTGCGCTCGGAGAGCATGCTGCGCTCCCTGATGTGGATCTGGACCATGCCGCATCTGCCGACTGCCGCGGCCAGGCCCACCGTCCACGACGCGCTGACCGCCACCGACCTGCTGGAGCACGCGCTCCGGCCGCTGGCCGCCCGGATATCCGGCAGCAGCGTCGCGCACGCCGTCTCCAGCGGCCTCGCGACGCTGCCGGCGCTCGCCGCCCAGCACTTCGAGGGAGCGCCCTTCCTGCTCACCGAACACGGCATCTATCTGAGAGAGCGCTACCTCGGCTACCGCACCGAGGCCCAACGCTGGCCCGTCAAGGCCCTGATGCTCGGCTTCTACCGCGAGCTCAACACACTCGGCTACCGCAAGGCCGACCTGATCACCCCCTGCAACCAGTACAACCGGCGCTGGGAGGAGCGCGGCGGCGCGCCCGCCGCCCGCATCCGGACCGTCTACAACGGCGTCGATCCGCATGCCTTCCCCTACGCGGGGCCCGAGCCGGAGACCCCCACGCTCAGCTGGTGCGGCCGGATCGACCCCATCAAGGACCTGGAGACACTGATCCGGGCGTACGCGATCTCCCGTGCCGAACTCCCCGAACTGAGGCTGAGGTTGTTCGGCCCGGTTCCGGCCGGGAACGAGGACTACCGGACCCGTCTGGAGAAGCTGGCGGCCGAACTGGGCGTCACCGACGGCATCACCTTCGAGGGCCGGGTCTCCGACGTGGCCGGCGCCTACGCGGCCGGGAGCGTGGTGGCGCTGTCCTCGATCAGCGAAGGCTTCCCCTTCTCCCTGATCGAGGCCATGTCCTGCGGACGGGCCACGGTGTCCACGGACGTGGGCGGCGTACGGGAGGCCGTCGGCGACACCGGACTCGTCGTCCCGCCCCGCGAACCCGCCGTGCTGGCCGCGGCCATGACGGAGCTGCTGCGCGACGGGGAGCGTCGGGCCGAACTGGGCCGCAGGGCCCGGCAGCGGGTCGTCGACCGCTTCACCCTGCACCGCTCCGTGGACGGCTTCCGCCGGATCTACCGCGAACTCGCCGGAGAGCCCGTCACACCCCTGGTCGATCTCGACGACGGAACGGACTGGACCGTGCGCCTCACCGACCCCTGGCGTCAGGAACTCGTCGGCGGAGGTTCCCTGTCGTGAGCGGCTCGCTGTGGCTGAAGAACGGCACGATGCAGGACACCCTGCCGGTGATCCCGCGCCCTCGCGGCTCGGGCGCCGAGCCGTCCTTGGTGCGGGATCCGCTCGATCAGGATCCCCTCGCCGTCGACCCGATCGGCGAACTCGCCGACCGGCTCGACGCGTTGGCCGCCGGCGCCGTGCACCCCGACGAGATAGCCGCGATCCTGGAATCCGACGGCATGACCGACGACCACATCCGCCTCACCTACGGGCGCGCCGACTCCTTCGCGCTCGCCGAGGACCTCTACGCGCGCGTGGAGCGGCGTCACCCCCAGCCGGAGGCCCCGCCCACCGGGCCCTGGCACACCGGGCTCGTCGCCTGTCTGCTGCGCGGACTCGTCTTCGCCCTGCCCGGCCTCGCGTACGTCCTCGCGGCGCCGCTCCTCGCGGGACCGGGCAAGGGCCCGCTGCTCGCGTCGGCGGTCGCCGGGTGGGTATGGAACCAGGCCCTGGCCCATCGCGCGTACTCCTGGCTCGGCCTCGGCGACCGCGGGGCCGCCGCCCGCGCCCTGCTCCTCGGCGCCCCGACGGGCGCCCTCCTCGGCTCGGCCGTCGCCCTCGCGGCCGCCGGGCCCGGGGCGTGGCGCGTCGTCGTGTTCGCCGCCGGGCAGTCCCTCTACCTCGGCGCCGCGACCGTCCTGCTCGTCCTCGGCCGCGAACGCGCCCTGCTCTGCGCCCTGCTGCCGCTCGCCGGAGCGGTGCCCGCGTTCTGGTACGACCTCCCGCACGCCCTCCGCTCCGGGCTGCTCCTCCTCTCCTTGGCGGCCACGGTCACCTTCGCGGCGATCGTGCTGCGCCCAGGGCCGAGGCCGCGGTCCGGCCCGCCGCTCGTCGCTTCCCTCCCGTACGGCCTCTTCGGCCTCGGCACCGGCCTGCTCGTGCTGTACGCGGGGGTCGGCGACGCCCTGGTGACCGGCGCCGCGCCCGTGGTCGCGCTCACCCTGTCGATGGGGCCCGCCGAGTGGCTGCTGCACCGCTTCCGCCGCGAGACCCTCAGCGGGCTGCGCACCCTCACCAGCGCCCGCGCGTTCCGCCGGGCGGCCGCGGGGACGCTGGCGCACTGCCTCGGCGCGTATCTCGCCGTCCTGCTCGCCCTGGCCTCCGTCGGCACGCTGCTGTGGCCGGGAGCGCCGGCGCTCGACGGGCTCCGGCTCCTCGGCCTGCTGCTCGTCGGGATCGTGCTCTGGCTCGCCCTGCTCCTCCAGGCCTTCGGCGCGGTCCGCAGCGCGGCCGCCGTGTGCACGCTCGCCGCGGTGGCACAGATGCTCACCCCGACGGCCGGCCCCGTCGCGGCCGGCGTGGCGGCCACCGTCCTGGCCGTCCTGGCCGGCGCCCTGCTCGTACGCCCGACAGCCCACCGTGCCTAGGACGACCGTGAAGAAACCTTCCCTCCTCGTGCCCTTCTACGAGCACCCCGCCGAGCGACCAGATGCCTGGGACGTCGTGATCGAGGCCGCGCCGTCGCTGTACGGCGTCGTCCTCAACCCGGCGAGCGGCGCGGGGCAGAGCCGCGATCCCGCCTTCGCCGCCGTCGCGGAGCGGCTGCGCGCCGCCGGGGCGCGGGTGCTCGGCTACGTCGACACCGCGTACGGCCGCCGGCCGCACGGCGAGGTCGTCGCCGAGCTGCTCCGCCACCGCGACTGGTACGGCACCGACGGGGCGTTCCTCGACCAGGTGCCGACCGCGCCCGAGGCCATCGACCACTTCCGGCGCATCGGCGTCGCCGCCCGCGCCGCCGGGGCCCGGACGCTGGTCCTCAACCACGGCGCCCATCCCGACCCCGGCTACGCCGCGCTCGCCGATCTGCTGGTCACCTTCGAAGGCCCCTGGGACTCCTACCGGGCCCTCGACCTCCCGGTCGCCGACCACTACTGCCACCTGGTCTACGCGGCCCCCCACGGCGCCCTGCCGACCACCCGCGTCCACTGCTCGGTCCCGGGCACGGGGGCCCACCCGTGGGGCACGCTCCCGCATGCCCTGGCGCCGGCCCGATGACCCGGGGGACGACGGTCAGTCGCGGGTGACGGAGTAGCAGGTGGCCCGGCCCTCGCCGTTCTCCGTCCACTCGCGCTCGGTCGACCACCTGTACCAGGAACGGTCGCCGGCCACGTCGGCGCAGGCCCGCTTGGCCCGGTCCTTCGCCGACTCGGATCCGGGCCAGTCGCCCGCGAGCTTGTGCTGACCCTGGATCCTGCCGTCGTAGGAGCCGGTGCAGGGCACCTTCGCCACCAGCCGGCCGTGGCGCAGACCGGTGTTGAAGTCCATGCAGTCCCCGGACTTCGCGTCGTACGTGGCGATCACCACCGTGCCGGCGTCCAGGGTGCGCTCCGCGGGCGTCGCCGCGGCGGTCGGCTTCGAGGCGCCGAATCCACCGAGGGTGAGGTCGGCGTGGAGTGCGGTGACCCCCGCGAGGGCGCTGTCCTTCTCCTTGGTGAGCAGGGCGGACAGATCGGCCCGGGCGCGGGTGATCCGGCCGTCGGCGTCGACGTCGACGGTCACCGGGATCGGGGGCGTCTTCACCGTGTCGTACAGCGGGATGGGGACGAACTCCGTCCGCAGGTCGTACGGGAAGAGGTTCATGGCCGCCTTCAGCGGGAAGGTGGCGGTGTACGAACGCCCTGCCGTGCCCGTCCCCGCCGTCGCCTCCGCGGTGCCCAGCGCATCCAGGAGCGTGCCGCCGATCGCGGCCTCGGAGCCGCGCAGATGGCTGATCGAGTCGATGCCCCAGAGCGGCTTGATGTCGCCCGAGTACCGCAGCCAGTAGCCGGCCGAGGCGGCGCGGTAGTGGATGGTCCGGGTGTCCACCGTGTACCGGCTGGAGGTGTCGCCCGTGGTCCGCCCCGGAAGCGATCCGAGGATCGTCGCGCGGGCGTCCTCCGGGAACTGCCGGGGAACGCGCCAGGTGCTCGCCGCCTCGCCCCGGCTGCCGGTGAAGTCCACGCGTCCCGTGAGGGTCTGGACGGCCTTGCCGTGCCGCGAGGTGAAGGTGACGGTCTGGCGGAGCTCGGCGCTGCCGGCCTTCTGGGTGTGGCGCAGCGCGAGGAAGACCTGCCGGTCGAGCGGCTCGGAGAAGACGGGGTGGACGGCCGGCTTCGCGGCCCCGCCGTCGTCGGTTCCCCCGCCGCAGGCGGTGAGCGAAAGGGAGGCGGCGGCGAGCGCGGCAGCGGTACGGGCAAGGCGTCTGATCACGCCTTCATGACCGGGCGGACCTGCGGAAGGTTGCCCTCCCACAGGTCACGGAACGATCACCCCAGCGTCAGCGCGACGAGCGCCACCGTCCCGGCCGTCTCCTCCACCGCTCCGAACACATCGCCGGTCACCCCGCCGAACCTCCGCACGCACCGGCGCAGCAGCAGCGCCGCCGCGCCGAGGCCCGCCGCTGCCGCCAGGGCGTGGCGGATCGCGTCGTACGGGGAGAAGAGCGCGCCCGCGGCGGCGCACAGGACGAGGACGCCCCCGGTGACCAGCGCGGCCGAGCGCACCGGGACCGTGGCGGCGACCATCGCGCCCAGGCCCTCCGGGCGGGCCGCCGGGACACCGTGGCGGGAGGCGTGGGTGAGGGCGAGGCGGGCGACGGTCGCGGCGAGGGCGGCGGCGACCGTGCCGTGGGCCCAGCCCTCCTCGTACAGCCGGTACAGCGCGGCGACCTGGGCGAGCAGGACGAAGAGCAGCA
This sequence comes from Streptomyces sp. NPDC059567, assembly GCF_042735655.1. Classification (NCBI taxonomy): domain Bacteria; kingdom Bacillati; phylum Actinomycetota; class Actinomycetes; order Kitasatosporales; family Streptomycetaceae; genus Streptomyces; species Streptomyces sp. NPDC059567. Next base: position 22,414 of record NZ_JBHWBS010000108.1, read on the forward strand.
CGATGACACCGAACGGGCCGATGTCCGACTGCTTCATGATCCGCAGCGCGTCCTCCGCCGGCTTGGCGCTGCCGAGTCCGTCCGCCGTGTCCGCGAGTCCGTCCAGGTGCAGGCCCCGGGTCATCAGCGCCGGTACGGCGGCGGTGACGACGGCCGCGAGCAGCGGGCCGGAGCCGAACAGCAGGAACAGTCCGCCGAGCGCCGCGGAGAAGAGGCCCACGACGAGGCCCGCGAGCGGGGCCCACAACATGCCGGCGCGCGCCGCGTCCCGGTCCCAGCGGGTGATGCGGGCGGGGAGCACGGTGAGGGTGCCGAAGGCGAAACGCAGGCCGTCCATCCGGGCAGAGTAAGGCAGCGCGCTACCTTGTAAATTGCGCATCAGGTGCATATCGGAAGCGGGTGGCATGGGTCACTGGTTCTACCGCAACTTCGTCGAGCCCGGGAAGCTCCCGCTGCTCATCGCCCTGTTCTCCTTCGTCGTGACCTTCCTGGTCACCCGGATGATCGTGCGGATGATCCGGGCGGGGAAGGGCCCGTTCGGCAATGTGAAGTCCGCCGGGGGGCTGCACATCCACCATGTCGTGCCCGGCGTCGTCCTCACCGTCGTCGGCGGCTTCGGCGCGGTCGCCAGCGGCCGGGAGGGGGTCACCGCCTGTGTCTTCGCCGCGGTCTTCGGGATCGGCGCCGGCCTCGTCCTGGACGAGTTCGCGCTGATCCTCCACCTCGACGACGTCTACTGGAGCGACCAGGGCCGCAAGAGCGTCGAGGTCGTCGTCCTGACCGCCGCGCTGGTGGTGCTGGTCCTCGGCGGCTTCTCGCCGCTCGGCGTCAACGAACTCACCCCCGACGAGCGCCAGAACCGGGCCACCGTCGTCCTCACCCTGGTGGTGAACTTCCTCTTCGTCCTGATCGCACTGGTGAAGGGGAAGTTCCGGATCGCGGTGCTGGGCACCCTGGTGCCGTTCGTCGCGATCGTCGGAGCGGTACGGCTCGCCCGGCCCGGCTCCTGGTGGTCCCGCCACTTCTACCGCCGGCGCCACCGGGCTCGCGCCAAGTCCCGGCTGCGCACCTACCGGCACGACCGGCGCTGGGACCGGGTCCGCCGGCGTACTCAGGACGTGATCGGCGGCTTCCAGGAGCGGGTCCCGGGCCGCGGCTCCGGCTCGGGGTCCGACGGCGGCTGACGGCGCTCGCGCCAGGCCGTGACCGCCACGAGCACCAGCACCGCGGCGATCGCCGCCAGATGCTCCTTGCCCGCCAGGTTGCTCTTGATCAGGACCTCCACGACCATCGCGACGACCACCAGCGCCCCGGTCCAGCGGGCCCGGTAGCGCCAGCAGACGTAGACGGCGAGGCCGACCACGGCCGCCGAGGGGCCGGTGTCGACGACCCGGGCGTCCGAGGCGGGCAGCCCGAGAGGGCTGTCAGGGCCGAGCGCGATGCCCACCCGCGCGTACATCGTCCCGGCCAGCGTCGCCAGATACGCGAGGGCGAGGGTCCGCCGCCGCCCCAGACAGATCTCGGCGATGCCGAACACCAGCAGGACCTGGGCCAGCGCCCCCCACACCGGCAGGTCGAGCGCCGGGACGAAGAGCGAGAGCGGGGTCCGCAGCAGCGCGAGCCAGAGCGGGTCCTCTGCCCTCACCGAGCCGATGTTCTGGACCGGCTGGTAGCCCCAGTCCTGGTTCTGCACGAGCTGGAAGAGCGCCGTGAGGCATACGGCGGCCAGCGTCATCGGTATGGCCCGCCACCTTCTGGCGGCGAGCGCGGTCCGTACCGCGGTGTACAGCGGGCCCCACTCGCGGTGCGCGAAGTCCCGGACGGCGGGCCTCAACGCCGGCCCTCCAGGTGCTTGCGGTGCATCCACTTCGGCAGCCCGGGGGCTTCCAGGAAGCCCTCGGCGCGGCCGGCGGCGAGGCCGATGCGCAGTAGGTCGGCGCTCTTCTCGAAGAGCATGAAACGGGGCTCCCAGATCGGTCGGTACTTGGCGTTGGCGCGGTACAGCGACTCGATCTGCCACCAGCGGGAGAAGAAGCTGAGCAGCGAACGCCACATCCTCAGCACGGGTCCCGCTCCGAGCTTCGAGCCACGTTCGAAGACGGAACGGAACATGGCGAAGTTGAGCGACACCTGAGTGATCCCGATCTCCTCGGCGCGCTGGAGGAGTTCGATGACCATGAACTCCATCAGGCCGTTCTCGGAGTCACGGTCACGGCGCATCAGGTCCAGCGAGAGGCCCTTGGGGCCCCAGGGCACGAAGGACAGCACCGCTCGCAGCTCACCCTCGCCGTCGGTGCACTCCAGCATCACGCACCGGCCGTCCCGCGGGTCGCCGAGCCTGCCGAGCGCCATGGAGAAGCCCCGCTCGGTGGCACCGTCACGCCAGTCGTCGGCCTTGCGGAGCAGCGCGTCCATCTCGTCGGCGGGGATGTCCTCGTGGCGCCGGATCCGCACCTCGTACCCGGCCCGTTTGACCCGGTTGAACGCCTGCCGCACCGTGCGCATCGCGCGTCCGTCGAGGGTGAACTCGTCGGTCTCCACGATCGCCTCGTCGCCCAGCTCCAGGGCGTCCAGACCGTGCCGGGCGTAGATGGTGCCGGCCTCCTCGCCGGCGCCCATGACGGCAGGGACCCAGCCGTGCTCGCGAGCCTCGGCCAGCCAGGGCTCGATCGCCCCCGGCCAGGCCTCGGGATCGCCGATCGGGTCGCCGGAGGCGAGCGAGACCCCGCCGACCACCCGGTAGGCGATGGCGGCCTTCTCGCTGGGGGACCACACGACGCTCTTCTCGCGGCGGAGCGCGAAGTAGCCGAGCGAGTCGCGGTCGCCGTACTTGTCGAGCAGCAGCCGCAGCTTCTCCTCGTCCCCCTCCGTCAGGGGGTCGACGGCCCGGCGGGAGCGGAACGCGGCGTAGAGCACGGCGATGATCAGGAGCGTGGACAGCACGTTGATGGTGACGTCGACCCAGCCGGGGGTGGAGATCCCGTCGAAGCGCGAGTCGTCGGCGGCCAGGGTGATCAGCCGCATCACGCCGTACCGCCAGCGCTCCAGGAAGGTGGAGCCGCCGGCGGCGGTGTTGGTGACGGTGACCAGGACGGCGGCGAGCAGTGAGGTGACGAGCAGTCCGCCGACCGCCACGACGGCGGCGGCCAGCGGGTTGGAGCGGTCGCCCTTCGCGTAGAACTCCTTGCGGCCGAGCAGCAGCGCGAGCACGAACGCGGCGGTCAGGACGAGCGAGATCCAGTTCTGGGCGTGCTGCCGGATCTCCGGGAAGGCCATCGCGAGGGCGAAGAGCGCGAGGAAGAGTCCGCTGAGGACGATGTTGAGGATCCAGGCGGCGCGCTTGCGGCGGCGCATGGTGATCGCCAGGAAGAGCGTGAAGACACCCGAGGCGAAGCCCGCGGTCAGCAGGTACGGAGTGAAGTAGTCGTCCGTGTTGTGTCTGCGGAGGTCCTGGCCGAGCGAGACCCACACGGCGCTCAGGAAGTTGATGAACGTGACGGCGCGCAGGTACCAGACGGCGAACGCGGCGCTGCGCCGCGAACGGACGGTGCCCCGGGGCGTTCCTTCGGTGGACAAACGGACCTCTCCCATGAAAAGCGATCATATGGGGCATCGCTTGCCATGGCGGGGCGCCGGAGGCAGTCGTCCGC
>NZ_JBHWBS010000109.1:0-2430 GCF_042735655.1 Streptomyces sp. NPDC059567
GCGTCATCTCCCCACCGGTCGGCGGGGGTGACACCCCCGCTCCCCGCCCCCCACCCCCCCCGGGTCCCCCCCCCCCCCTTCCCGCTTGAACGGACTCGAATGTGTCGCCGGGGCCGCCGTGTCGGATACCCGATCGGTTCCGGGGATCCATGCGGCTATGCTCGGGGGTGATGTGCCGAGGGCCGTTAGCTCAATTGGCAGAGCAGCGGACTTTTAATCCGTTGGTTGTGGGTTCGAGTCCCACACGGCCTACATCCACAGAAGCGCCCCACCCGGTTCAGGCCGGGCGGGGCGCCTCTGCGTTTCCGGGCGGGGCTACTTGCCGCTGTCCTCGGCGAGGGTATGGGCGACCAGGGCGTTGGCGTGGCCGTGGCCGAGGCCGTGTTCGGACTTGAGCCAGGAGACGAGCTCCATGTGCTTGGTCAGCGGGGAGGAGCGGATGAGGGTCTTCCACTCGGAGATCTGGCGCCCGTACTTCTTCTCGATCGAGGGGAAGTAGGCGGCAGGGCCCTTCACGGCGTCGGTCATGTCGATGTCCCTCGTCAGTGAATGATCTTGGTCGGGTTTCGGAGTGGTCGCGTATATGACCCACGTCGAGGGGTGAACTCATCGGCGCATGGCGTGTGGTGGGTCACACCCGTGCGCTCTCAGCCCTCCAGTGCCGGCACTCCCAGCGCCACCAGGCGCTCCGGGTCGAAGATGATCTGGATCCCCACGATGCGCTCGTCGACGATCGTGAAGGACATGAGCCCGGCCGCCTGGCCGTCCACGTAGGAGACGATGCCCGGGGCGCCGTTGACCAGCACATCGCGGTACGCGCGGCGGAAGCGGGCGAAGGTGAGCGCCTGGTTGACGACCGCCTCGGCGCCGCGGATCAGCCGTGAGGCCGCCGCGAGGACCTTGCCGCCGTCCGCCCGCAGGACCACGTCCGGGTCCAGGACCGCGAGCAGACCCTCGAAGTCGCCGCCCTGGGAGGCCGCCATGAAGGCGTCGACGACCTCGCGCTGCCGGGTGAGGTCGGGCGCCGGGGCCGGCGCCGCGTTCTGGACGCGCCGACGGGCCCGGCTGGCGAGCTGGCGCGTCGCCGCGGGCGTGCGGTCCACGATCGGGGCGATCTCGTCGAAGGAGACCGCGAACATGTCGTGCAGGACGAAGGCGAGCCGCTCGGCGGGGCCCAGCGTCTCCAGGACCACGAGCAGCGCGAGCCCCACCGAGTCGGTGAGCAGCGCCTCCTCCTCGGGGTCGCGGGTGGTGCCCTCCGCGCCCCGGACCAGCGGATCGGGGACGTAGTACTCCAGCGGGTCCTCCCGGCGGGAGGACCGCGAGCGCAGCATGTCGAGGCAGACCCGTCCGACGACCGTCGTCAGCCAGCCGCTGAGGTTCTGCACCTCGCTGACGTCGGAGCGGCTGAGCTTGATCCACGCTTCCTGGACGGCGTCCTCGGCCTCGCTCAGCGACCCCAGCATCCGGTACGCGACCGCCTTCAGATGCGTGCGGTCGGCCTGGAAGCGCTCGGCCAGGAGGTCCTTCTCGTCCATCGGTGTCTCCCTCGTCGATGCCCGTCGTCGAGATGACGGACGGCGGCCGCGAAACGTGACAGCTGAACCGCGCGTTCGCCCGCTGCGTGAGATCCCCTGTCGTCCCCCGCCGAACGCCCGGATTTCCCCGGCCGATCGGTCTCAGCGCCGGGGATTGCCACTTCAGTGCCGTGATCTTCGACCGTAGATTTTCATGCATGACGACAACCGCGCAGGTCAACGCCGTACTTCGTACCCCGCCCGCATCTCCCGCGGCCGCGGCCGCCTACTTCTCCGCCGGCCTCGCCTTCCACGCCGACGTCTCCGATGTCGCGAGCGCCCTCACCGCCGACGGCGACCCCGGCTTCGTGGTCGTCGACTCCCGCTCCACCGCGTCCTGGGACCAGGGACACGTCCCCGGCGCGATCCACCTGCCGACCGCGCTCATCGCCGACCAGGCCGAGCAGCTGCTCGACCGGTCCGTGCCGGTGGTCACGTACTGCTGGGGTCCCGGTTGCAACGGCGCGACGCGCGCCGCGCTCGCCCTGGCCCAGCTGGGCTACCAGGTGAAGGAGATGCTCGGCGGCTTCGAGTACTGGGTCCGCGAGGGCTTCCCGTACGAGACGTGGGAGGGCCCCGAGAAGAAGGACGCGGACCCGCTGACGGCCCCGGTCGATGCCGAGGACTGCGGCTGCTGAGCCGTGCCGGGAAAACCGATTAGGGGATCGGCTCACCATGCCGTAAGGTCATATTCACCGACGCGGGGTGGAGCAGCTCGGTAGCTCGCTGGGCTCATAACCCAGAGGTCGCAGGTTCAAATCCTGTCCCCGCTACTCAGTAGCAAACGAAGGCCCGGATCCATTCACTGGATCCCGGGCGTGGGGGGGGGGCCACCCAACGGGGGGTTCCGTTT
>NZ_JBHWBS010000109.1:2440-25809 GCF_042735655.1 Streptomyces sp. NPDC059567
TGGTGCTTCTGTGTTGCTCTGGGTGATAAAACCCCTGTGGTCGCTGTTACAAACCCGGCCCCCGCAACTCTTTATAAAACTACGGCCGTGATCCATTCACTGGATCCGGGCCTTCGTCGTGTCGCCACCCATCGGGCTTGACCTTTACGCAGCGTCAAGATCTAGCGTTTTCCCCATGGAGTGGTCGATCCAGGAGATCGCCAAGAAGGCCGGCACCACCAGCCGCACTCTCCGGCATTACGGAGAGCGCGGACTGCTGGAGCCGAGCCGGATCGGCGCCAACGGTTACCGGTACTACGACCAGGCGGCGCTCGTGCGGCTGCAGCGCATCCTGCTGCTGCGCGAGCTCGGGCTCTCCCTGCCCGCCATCGCCGAGGTCCTGGAAGGTCAGCGGGACACGCCCGCGGCTCTGCGCACCCATCTGCTCCTCCTCGAACAGGAGCGGGAGCGGATCGGGCGGCAGATCGAGGCGGTGCGGACCACTCTCCACAAGACGGAGAACGGAGAGGAACTCATGGCGGAAGAAGTGTTCGACGGATTCGATCACACGCAGTACGAGGAGGAGGTCACCGAGCGCTGGGGCCGCGACGCGTACGAGAAGGGCGACCGCTGGTGGCGCTCGCTCAGCGCCGCACAGAAGCAGGCGTTCATGGACGAGCAGGCCGGCATCGCCCGTGACTTCGGGCAGGCGGCCCGGGACGGCCTCGCCGCCGACAGCGACGAGGTCCAGGAGATCGCACGGCGCCAGGTCGCGTGGCTGTCGACGACCACGACGCCGACGAAGGAGTACGTGATCGGCCTCGGCCGGATGTACGTCGACGACCCGCGCTTCGGCCGGAACTACGACCAGCACGGCGAGGGCACCGTCCTCCTCGTCCGCGACGCGATGAAGGTCTACGCGGAGCGGAACATGTAGGGCTTCGTGCCCGAAGTAAACGGTGTCCGAAACCGGGCACGCCTCTTTGCGGCGACGCACCGGCGCACCGTAATGTCGCGCGCACCATGCGTGACGAGGCAGTGATCGACGACGTACGACGGCGGGCGCCCGCCGTCCTCGTCCTGCTCGCGCTCCTCGCCCTGCTGGCGAGTGTCTGCCACGGGACGCACGGGCATCATCCGCTCGCCTCCCCCGACGGCACGGCCACGGTCACCGCCCCCGCCCTCCCGCACGGCTGCGAGCGGCCCGGGGAGACGTGGTCCTTCGACGTCCATCTGCCCGCCCAGACGGTCCCGCAGCCCGCGGCGCCCGATGCCGGCGCAGCCGTACTCCTCGCCGACGCCGAGGTCTTCCCCGCCGATCCGCGTGCGCGCTGCGTCCGTGACCGGGCGGGACCCGGCCCAGAGCCGGGCCGGCTGCTGATCGCCCTCGGAGTGAACCGGAACTGAGCCGGGTCGCACGACACGACCAGGCTCCCCTTCGGCGTACCCACTTCAAGGACGTACTCCTGATGAACAACCTGCTGCCCGTCGCCGCGTTGTCCTCCCTCGCCGCGCAGACCGTCGGCAACACCCCGGTGCTGTGGATGGACGACGGCTACTGGGCCAAGCTCGAAGGCTTCAATTTCGGCGGCATCAAGGACCGCGCCGCCCTCCACATGGTCGAACAGGCCCGCCGCCGCGGAGAGCTGCGTCCCGGCGCGCCCATCGTCGAGTCGACCTCCGGCACGCTCGGTCTCGGCCTCGCGCTGGCGGGCGTGCTGCACGGCCATCCCGTCCATGTCGTCACCGACCCCGGTCTCGAGCCGATCGTCGAGCGGATGCTCGTCGCCCACGGTGCCACCGTCCACGTCGTGCCCGAGCCGAGCCCGCGGGGCGGCTGGCAGCAGGCGCGGATGGACCGGGTGGCGGAGCTGCTCGCGGCACTCGACGGGGCGTGGTGGCCGAACCAGTACGGCAACCCCGACAACCCCGAGGCGTACGCGGGGCTGGCCGGCGAGCTCTCCGCGCAGCTCGACCGGATCGACGTCCTGGTCTGCGCGGTGGGGACGGGCGGGCACTCCGCGGGCATCTCCCGCGCGCTGCGTGCCACGTCCAGCCCCGCCCTGGAGCTGGTCGGCGTCGACAGCGTCCACTCCACCGTCTTCGGCCTCCCGGCGGGCGAGCGGCTGATGCGCGGGCTCGGCTCCTCCATCCACCCCGGCAACGTCGATCACGCCGCCTTCGACGAGATCCACTGGGTCGGTCCGGCCGACGCGGTCCGGGCGGCCCGGCGTCTGGCGTCGCGTCAGTTCGCCACGGGCGGCTGGAGCGTGGGCGCGGTCGCGCTCGTCGCCGGATGGCTGGCCCGCACCCGGCCGCGCGGGACACGGATCGCGGCCGTCTTCCCGGACGGGCCGCAGCGGTACTTCGACACGGTCTTCAGCGACGAGTTCTGCGCGGCGCACGGGCTGCTCGACGCCCCGCCGCGCGAGGAGCCGGCGGCGTACGAGGGCGATGCCCGGGTCGACGGCTGGACCCGCCGGGTCCTGGAGCGGGTCCGATGAGCGCCGAGGTCTCGGCCCCCGCCAAGGGCGGGATCCGGCGGCAGAGCCGTACCTTCGAGCCCGCGGTACGGCTGCTCTTCCTCAACCAGCTGACCATCAACCTCGGCTTCTACATGCTGATGCCGTACCTCGCCGCACATCTCGCGGACGGGCTCGGCATGGCGGCCTGGGCCGTCGGTCTCGTCCTCGGCGTACGGAACCTCTCCCAGCAGGGCCTGTTCCTGCTCGGCGGGGCGCTGGCCGACCGGCTCGGCTTCAAGCCGCTGATCGTCGCCGGCTGCGCGCTGCGGACGGCGGGCTTCGGGGCGCTCGCGTTCGCCCAGTCGCTGCCGGTGCTGGTCGCCGCCTCGGTGGCGACGGGTCTGGCGGGGGCGCTGTTCAACCCGGCCGTGCGGGCGTATCTCGCGGCGGAGGCGGGGGAGCGGCGGGTGGAGGCGTTCGCGCTGTTCAACACGTACTACCAGGCCGGGATCCTGCTCGGACCACTGGTCGGGGTGGCGCTGACGGGGGTGTCGTTCCGGCTGACGTGCGTGGTGGCGGCGGTGCTGTTCGCCGTACTGACGCTGGTGCAGCTGCGGCATCTTCCGGTACGGGGGAAGGCGGCGGAGGGGGTCGAGGAACGGGGCCAGTTCCGTACGGTGCTGACCAACCGCACCTTCTGGCTGTTCTCGCTGGCGATGACCGGCTCGTACGTCCTGTCCTTCCAGGTCTATCTGGCGCTCCCGCTCGCGGCGGACGGCACGGCGGCGACGACCGCGCTCTTCGTGGTCTCCGCGCTCGTGGCGCTGGCCGGCCAGCTGAGGATCACGGCCTGGTGCCGGCGCCGGCTGAGCCGCGAGCGCTGCCTGGTCCTCGGCCTGGTGCTGATGGGCGTGGCCTTCCTGCCGCCGGTGGCCGTTCCCGGGCTCGCGGGCCTGCTGCTGTGCGCGGCGGTCCTGGCGGTCGCGAACGCGGTGCTCTACCCGTACGAGATGGACACGGTCGTCGCCCTCTCGGGCGGGCGGTGGGTCGCCACGCACTACGGGCTCTACAACACGGTCTGCGGGATCGGGATCACCCTCGGGAACCTGGGGACGGGCGCGCTGCTCGATGTGACCGGGTGGTCGGCGACGCCGTGGCTGGTGCTGTGCGGGGTCGGGCTGCTGTGTGCGGGCGCGGTGGGGGCGCTGGGGCGCGGCGGACGGCTGAGCGCGGACGCGCGCCCGGGCTCGGACGTGGACTCGGACTCGGAGGCTCGGGGGTAAGGGTCGGGGGCGCGCGGAGGTGAAGGGCGGGGGCTTAGGGGTGAGCGGCTGAGGAGGTGTCACCCACTCGGCCGAGCGGGGGTCGCCGCGCGGCGCGGCTCCCGCCACCCTGGGGAGGGCGCGGTACCGTCCGTCGCCGTGTACGGACCGGGCAGGAGAGCACAGGTGGGGCAGGGGCAGCGAGGCGCGGGCGGCGACGTGAACGGGCGTCCGCGGCCGCGAGCCGAGCGGGCCCGGCGCTTCATCCGAGCCCTGCCCCCGCTCGTCATCCTCGGCGGCGTCGTCTTCGACCTCTCCACCCCGCCCTCGTACACGGCGGCCCCGATGTTCTCGGCCGCGCCCCTCATCGCCGCCCCGTTCTTCTCGATGCTGACGACCCTGCTCACCGGCATCGCGGCGATCCTCGCCGGCGTCGCTCTGCACCTCTACAACCACACCGCCTCCGAAGTACCCTCCCTCACCGAGACGTTCACCGTCGCCACCGTCGCCGCCCTCGCCCTGCTCATCAACCGGGTCGTGCTGCGCAGCGGCGAGCGGCTCGCCTCGGCCCGGGTGATCGCGGCGACCGCCCAGAAGGCGGTCCTGCCGACACCGGCCGAGCGGATCGGCGGCCTTCAGGTGGCGGCTCGCTACGAGGCCGCACAAGCGGACGCGTTCATCGGAGGCGATCTGTTCGCCGTCCAGGACACGCCGTACGGGGTGCGGCTCGTGGTGGGTGACGTGCGGGGCAAGGGGCTGGACGCGGTCGAGGCGGTCGCCATCGTGATCGGCGCGTTCCGGGAGGCGGCCGAGCAGGAGGCGACCCTCGAGGGCGTCGCGCAGCGGCTGGAGCGGGCGCTGGCCCGGGAGGGCACGCGCCGTTCCAGCCTCGACGCCTTCGAGGGGTTCACCACCGCCGTCCTGGCCGAGATCCCGCGCGTGGACGGGCGCGTACGGGTGGTGAACCGCGGTCACCCCGAGCCGCTGCTGCTGCATGCGGACGGGGCCCTGGAGCTTCTGGCGCCGAGCGAGCCGGCGCTGCCGCTCGGGATGGGCGAGTTGGCCGCCTGGCCCGACCGGGCCGACGAGAGCGCGTATCCGCCGGGCGCGACGCTGCTCTTCTACACCGACGGTCTCTCCGAGGCGCGCGACTCCACGGGCGCCTTCTACGATCCGGCCGAGCGCCTCTCGGGACGGATCTTCCCGGGGCCGGAGGAACTGCTGGACGCGCTCGTCGACGACGTCCGCCGGTACACGGGCGGCGGCTCCACGGACGACATGGCGCTGCTCGCGGTGAGCCGTCCGGCGACAGGGCAGCCGGAGCGGCGGCGGACGATGCCGGTGGTGCCGTGACCATCCGTAGTGGAGAGGTACCGCTGCGATAACAATTGATACACCGTCAGCTCCACGTCTTTCACTCGGGGGTTTACTGAAGCGGGGTCAAATCGGGCTGTACTGGCTCAATCTCTTGAACGATCAGTCGGAACGGCTTGGAATCCCGCCCTCCTGTCTATTAACGTTCGATAACGCAGCGCGGTCGTCCCAGCCGTCGCAAGAGACGGCACCGTGCGCACGCGCCGAATCCTGAAAGGGAACCGGGGAACCACCACTTGGGGTGAATCGGGCACCGTCGCACCCGTGCGGCACCGCCCGTAGGAGACCTTCCTGCTCCGAACCCGTCAGCTAACCCGGTAGGCGAGAAGGAAGGAAAGGAGTACGCCTCCGTGGCGTCCAACACCCCTGCCCCCGAAGACACCTTCGACGGGTTCCAAGCGTTCGGTGCGCCGGGCGCCGCCGGTACGGACGACGCCACCGCGTGGGGGGAGTGGAACCCCACCGAGGACTCCCTTCGCCAGCAGGCCCGCTCCGGCGGCCGCCACCGGGTCGTGAAGCAGCGCTCGGCCTTCGCCCGCTCCTCCACCGTCCTCGGCGTCGGTGTCATCGCGGCCGTCGGCGCGGGTGGCATGGCCACCGCCAAGGACAAGCCCCCGGTCTCGATATCGCTCCCGGACCTGAACCTCCCGGACGCCTCCGAACTGCCGGGCGTCGGCGAGCTCATCTCCGACGAGGACGGCGCCGACGGTACGGGTTCCGGGACGAACAACCCGCAGCCGCTCACCGCCTCCCTCACCCTCCCGGCCGACAGCGCCGAGAAGACCGACGGCGGCTCCGCCTCCGAGTCCACCGCCGACGCCGGCGAGGCGCTGCGCGCCCGCATCCTCCAGCAGGCCGAGCAGCAGCAGGCCTCCGCCGACGCGGCCGAGAAGGCCGAGGCGGAGAAGCAGGCGGCGGAGAAGGCCGCGGCAGAGGCGGCGGCGAAGGCGTCCGCGGCCGAGAAGGCCGCCGCCGAGGCGAAGAAGAAGGCGGAGGCGGAGGCGGCCGCGAAGGCCGAGGCGGAGCGCCTGGCCAAGCTCGCCGCGAGCTACTCCCTGCCCACGTCCTCGTACACCCTCACCTCCACGTACGGCCAGTCCGGCTCCATGTGGTCCTCCGGCTACCACACCGGCCTCGACTTCGCGGCTCCCACCGGCACCCCGGTCAAGGCGGTCCACGGCGGCACCATCAAGTCGGCGGGCTGGTCCGGCTCGTACGGCTACCGGATCGTCCTGGAGCTGGAGGACGGCTCTGAGGTCTGGTACGCGCACCTGTCCTCGATGACCGTGAGCGTGGGCCAGTCGGTGGGCACGGGCGACACGATCGGCCGCGTCGGCGCGACCGGCAACGTGACCGGCCCGCACCTGCACCTGGAGGTCCACACCGCGGGCGGCGACGGCATCGACCCGGCGGCCTGGCTCCGGGGCAAGGGCCTGTCGGTCTGATCCGGCCGGGAACGCGAGGCCGCAGAGGCCGCTGAGCCTTCGACGCGCCCATCGCGCTCTTCGCGCGGGGGCGCGTCTCTCGTGCGCGGCACTTCGACTCCGGCAGTCCTGGCGGCACCCCCCCCGACGTCAGGGCTGCCGGAACACCCCTTCCCCCGCCGTGCCGTCGGCTTCCGGCTTCCGGCATCCGCGGGCCGTCGGCTTCCGGCCGCGCTCGACCTGCGCCCCACCGACCGACTCGGAGTCGGCCCCGCGTCTAGCTCCGGTACGGGTTGTAGCCGCCGTAGTCCAGGTACTGCGGCGGTGCCCAGACCTGGCCCGTCGCGCGTGCCGCATAGGTCAGGGCGGGGGAGGCGACCGCCTTGCGCTGCCAGAGGTGGTGGAGCAGCTCCTGCTCGCGGGCGATGAAGTCCGGGCCGCCCGCGCCGCGCAGGGCGCGGTGGCGCAGGAAGGCGAGGGTCGTCGCGAACACCTCGTACTCCCCGACCGCGACGGCGGCCGGCGGGCCGTACGTGCGGCGGGCGAAGTCGCGGGCGAGGGACCGGGCCCGCATGGAGGAGAGCGCGAGCGGCTCCGCGGGGGAGAGCCAGCCGGCCGCCGCGTACGCCGGGAGCTGCCCGGATATCGTCCGCAGCTCCCGCTGCCTGCTCCATATCGCCAGCCACGTCAGCAGACCGAACGCGGGCACCATGAAGATGCCGTACACGACGATGAAGCCCCACGGTCCGAGGACCGTCGCCGAGCCGTTCCACAGGGCGTGCACGCCCATCGAGAGGACGAGACCGGTCACCGGCAGCAGGACACGTCGCACGCGCTGACGCCGGGTGGCGAGGGCGGCGAAGCCGAAGCCGAGGCCGGTGAGCACGGTGAAGAGCGGATGCGCGAACGGCGACATCACGATCCGTACGAAGAAGGTGCCGGCGGTCATCGAGCCGATGCCGGACGTACCGATCTCCTGGTCCTCGCCGAACGCCCGGCCGAGATAGAGGATGTTCTCGGTGAAGGCGAAGCCGCTGGCGGTGAGGCCGGCTATCACGACGCCGTCGACGAGACCGGTGAAGTCGCGGCGGCGCAGCAGGAAGATCAGCAGTACGGCGGCGGCCTTGGCGCTCTCCTCGACCACCGGTGCCACGACCGTGGCGCCGAGGGTGTCGGCGGAGGCCGGGTCGGCCGTGGCGGTGGCTATCCAGCGGACCGCGAAGGAGTTGGCGATGATCGAGACGAGCGCGGCGGCGAAGGCGCCCCAGCAGAACGCGAAGATCAGGTTCCGCCACGGGCCGGGTTCGACGCGGTCGAGCCAGCGGAAGGCGGCGACCAGCAGGGGGACGGGCAGGACGGCCAGGCCGAGGCCGACGAGGAAGCCCTCGGTGCCGGTCTGGTCCCGCACGATCGCGAGGATCACCAGCGCGCAGAGCGTGAGAAGCGTGACCACGGCGATCGCCCGGACCACCTTGCTGCGCCAGAACGCTCGGCGGGGCCGGTAGCGCCACTGGGCGCGGTCCGGGACGGCCGGGAAGGCGGGCTCCTCGGTGTCCCGGGCAGGGACGGGCACGTGGTTCGACACGTGAGCGACCCTAACGACAGGGACTGACACCCCGCGAGGGAGTTCCGCCCTCGAAGTCCTACTTCCTGGCGAAGAGCAGGTCGTGCACGACGTGGCCCTTGTCGAGGCCCTGCCCCTCGAAGCGGGTGAGGGGACGGAAGGCCGGGCGGGGCGCGTAGCCGCCGTCGGCCTGGGTGTTCTCGAATTCAGGGTGAGCGGAGAGGACCTCGAGCATCTTCTCGGCGTACTCCTCCCAGTCGGTGGCGCAGTGCAGGACGGCGCCGGGCTTCATCCGCGTCGCCAGCAGCGTGAGGAACTCGGGCTGGATCAGGCGCCGCTTGTGGTGGCGCTTCTTGGGCCACGGGTCCGGGAAGTAGACGCGGCAGCCGTCGAGGGCGTCGGAGGCGAGCATCTCGCGGAGCAGGATGACCGCGTCGCCGTTGGCGACCCGGACGTTCTCCATACCGCCCCGGTCGGCGAGACCGAGGAGGTTGCCCTGGCCGGGGGTGTGGACGTCCACGGCGAGGATGCCGGTGCCGGGGTCGGCGGCGGCCATCTGCGCCGTGGCCTCGCCCATGCCGAAGCCGATCTCCAGAACGACCGGGAGACCGCCGAACATCTCCTTCAGGTCGAGGACCCGCTTGCCGTCGATGTCGAGGCCCCAGTCGGGCCACCGCTTGAGCATCGCCTCGGCCTGCCCCGCGGTGACGCGGCTGCGGCGGGGCTGGAAGCTGCGGATACGCCGCTCGTGGTGCGACCCGGCGGGATCGGGCAGGGGGCCTTCCCCGGCGGCGAACATCCGACTGCCCCGCCGGGCGACGACGGGCTCGGCGACGGGGTGGGTGGCGACTTCTCGAGACTCAGACACAATGCCCCCAATTCTACGGGCGCGCTCACCCCACTCCGCTGTGGCGAGGACTACAGGCGAGGACTACAGGAACGACAACACCCTCGTGGCGATCTCGCGGCCGATCGGGAGGGACGCCGTCGCCGCCGGGCTCGGGGCGTTCAGGACGTGGATCGTCCGCGGGGCCTCGCGGATCAGGAAGTCGTCCAGCAGCGTGCCGTCCCGCAGCACCGCCTGCGCCCGCACCCCCGCGGGAGCGCGCCGCAGATCCGTTTCCTCCACCACCGGCAGCAGCCTGCGCACCGCCTCCGTGAAGGCCCGCTTCGACAGCGACCGGCGCAGCTCACCCGCTCCGTACCGCCAGTGCTCCCGCGCGATCTGCCACGACCCGGGCCATGCCAGCGTCCCCGCCAGGTCGCCGGGCCGGACGGCCGACCAGCCGTACCCCTCGCGGGCCAGCGCCGGCACCGCGTTCGGCCCCACGTGCACGCCGCCGTCGACGCCCCGCGTCAGATGGACCCCGAGGAAGGGGAAGGCCGGGTCGGGCACGGGATAGACCAGGCCGCGCACCAGTGACGGGTCCGCCAGCTCGTAGTACTCCCCACGGAAGGGGACGATCCGCATCCCCGGCTCGTCGCCCGCGAGCCGCGCCACCCGGTCGCAGTGCAGCCCCGCGCAGTTCACCAGGACCCGGCCCCGCACCACCCTCCCGGCGGCCGTGCGGACGGCGACGCCCCAGGGCCTGCGGTCGACCGCGGTGACCTCGGAGCCGTAGAGGATCCGCGCCCCGGAGGACTCGGCGAGCTGCGCCGCCACCGCTCCGTAGTCGCAGATCCCGGTCGTGCCGACATGGATCGCGGCGAGCCCCCGCACCCGCGGCTCGTACTCGCTGATCTGCGCGGGGCCCAACTCGCGCACCGGGATGCCGTTCTCCCGGCCGCGCTGCACGAGCGCATGCAGCCGGGGCAGCTCGTCGCGCGCGGTCGCGACGATCAGCTTGCCCGTGACCTCGTACGGCAGGCCGTACTCCGCGCAGAACTTGACCATCTCGGCCGCCCCCGCGACCGCGAACCGTGCCTTCAGGGACCCCGGACGGTAGTAGATCCCGCTGTGGATCACGCCGCTGTTCCGCCCCGTCTGGTGGCGGGCCGGGCCGTGCTCCTTCTCCAGGACCGTCACGCGGGTGCCGGGCGCGGCGCGGGTCAGGGCGTACGCCGTCGACAGACCGACGATCCCGCCGCCGACGACGAGCACGTCGCAGTCCACGTCGCGTACGGACCGTGCGGACACCGACACCTGCACCACCTCCCACCCCGATAGTGCACTGACCCACTGACAATCCCGTTAAACCCGGTGGGACACGCGTCACGCCGGAGTCATCAGCAGTGGACGGGCCCGCTCGCGCAGCTCGATGACCCTCGGCTCGTCCCCGTACGGCTCGAGACGGTGCAGAAGATCCCGTACGTACTCGGTGGTGCGGGCGGACGAGATCCGGCCCGCCACCTCCACCGCGCGCGTGCCCGCCGCGCAGGCCGCGTCCAGATTGCCCGACTCCAGCTCGGCCACCGCCGACACCACGAGCCGCAGCCCGTGGGAGCGGACGAACTCCTCCGTCGGCCGGGACAGCGCCTGCTCGGTGAAGCGGCGCACCTGGCGCGGTGCCTTCAGGTCCCGGTAGCACTCGGCGGCGTCCGCGCAGAACCGGTCGTACGAGTAGAAGCCCAGCCACGACGGGTCGGCGTCGCCGTCCCGTGAGCGCTCCAGCCAGCCCTCGGCCGCCTTGAGGGCGGCCGCGGGGGGCGGGGCGGCGGGGGGGGCGGCGGCGCCCCCCGGTGCGCCCCCCCCCCCCCCCGCGGCCGCGTGGGGGGCGCCCGCGGCGGCCGGCCCGTCGTTGGCCTTGGCGTGTGCCCGGGCCTCGACGAGCCGGAAGAAGGACATGGTGCGGGCGGTGGCGAGCCCGCGGTTGCGCTCCAGGGCGGCCTGGGCGAGGTCCACGCCCTCGTCGGCGAAGCCCCGGTAAGTGGCCTGGAGGGACATGGAGGCGAGGACGTATCCGCCGAGCGGCACGTCGGCCGCGGCGCGCGCCAGCCGCAGCGCCTGGATGTAGTAGCGCTGGGCGGCCTCCTGCTGGCCGGTGTCGAAGGCCATCCAGCCGGCCAGCCGGGTCAGCTCCGCCGTCGCGCCGAACAGCGCCCGGCCGACCTCGTCCGAGTACGAGCCGAGCAGCAGCGGTGCGGCATCGACCCGTAAGCACTCCGGGACCATCGAGGAACGCCAGTCGCCGCCCCCGTACTTGGAGTCCCAGCGCCGCGCGTCCTCGGCCGCCTCGCGGAGCTTGGCGACGTCGCTGTGCCCCACGCGCGCGTGGGGACCGGTCTCGGGTCCTTCGGGCACCGGGCCCTCGGCGGGTTCGAGCAGGCGCTCGACGGATGCGTCGGCGGGCGTTATCAGCCACCGGGAGGCGGGGGTCGCATAGGCGCTGACCGCGAAGGATCCCGCGAGCGACTGCCAGATCCCGCCACCACCGGCCCGTCGGCCCGCGAGGTCGAGCCGGTACAGCTCGGTGGCCGAGCGGACCGCCTCACCCACGTCACGCGGGAAGGCGAGACCCACCTCGGGCGCCGGGTCGGCGTCGGCGAGGCCGATCTCGTGCAGCGGCACCGGCCGGCCGAGCTTCTGGCCGATCGCGGCGGCGATCAGATGCGGCGCGGCGCCCTGCGGCACCATGCCCTTCGACACCCAACGGGCCACCGAGGTCTTGTCGTAACGAAGCGTCAGACCTCTTTGTGCCCCGAGGTCGTTGACGCGCCGGGCCAGGCCGGCGTTGCTGATTCCCGCGAGGGCGAGAACCGTGCCGAGCTTTTCGTTCGGCCCGCGTTGCTCCCTGGACATGACGCCACCCCTCGACACCCAAGACGGCCGCCACGACGCCGGGCATAGGCGTGCGGCATTCGTAAACACAGCGTAGTTCGCCGCATCCCTACCGTTAAGGGGCGGAGTTCCGTATGGCGGGATTGTTGTGTGAACAGACGGATGGGGGACGGATGGCGTAGCGGCGTCGGCGCGTGGAGCCCGGGGCGGCGCCCGTGGGGCGGCTCCGGGCGCGTGCTCCGGTTGTGTGGCCGTGCGCCCGGCCGTGCGCTCTCGCCCGGTCGGAGCGGGAGCGCTTCCATGAGTGCTGCGTGGGTCGGCCCACCCGGCTGTGGACCGGTGGGCTGGGGGATACCGTCGCCCCGCTCCCCGCGGGCGGCGGACGGCTCCGGGAGGCGGACAGCGCCTCCCGGACTGCCGGACTCTCCCCGGACGGTCGGCTTACTCCTGGCGCCGCCGAGAATGGCCGAATGACGACGGTGGGCGAACCGGCCGCAACTGTCCCATGCCAGGGGCGCATTCGCCTTTGCGCGCGCGACCCCGGAGCCCCTCCTGTGCGCCATTGTCGTGGCAGCATGTTCCTCCACTGAACTGACGTGGAGGCGCCGATGCGATGGCTGGTGGGCTGGAGCAGTGTCGCCGCGAGCTTCGGTCCGACGGGTACGGCCGGTGCCGTGGGGGGTGCGGCGTCCGAGGGGCGCACGGTCCAACCGGTGGGCGCACAGCTGCTGTGGGGTGACCCCGATCCCCTGTGGGCGGTCGGCGACTGGCGCCCCGACGAGGTGCGACTGATCGGCATCGACGCGCACACCCGCCTTGCCGTACTGGGGTGTTGCGCCGCGAGCGACGAGGAGCTGAGGGTCGGGCTCCTCACCGCGCGCGGGGGCGCACTGCGCCATCTCACCGCCTGGGCCGGCAGCTACACCGCGGTCGTGCAGGTCGGCCGCCGGATCACCATCACGGGCGATCTGGCGGGCGCCCGGCCGGTGTTCCACACCCCGTGGGCCAACGGCACGGCGTACGCGACCGCCGCCCTGCCCCTCGCGGACCTCATCGAGGCCCAGCTCGACATCGGGCATCTGGCCGCGCTGCTCGCATGCCCCGAGACCCCGGAGGCGCTGCGCGACTCCACCCCGTACGAAGGGGTGAAGCGGGTGCCGCCCGGGCACGCCCTGATCCTGCGCGAGGGCTCGCGCGAGATCACCGGGTACGAGCCGGTGGCCTCGCTCGCGGTCGCGGCGGCCGAGGTCGAGCCGCGCCGGGCGGTGGAGGGCGTACGGGACGCGCTGGTCGACGCCGTACGGGCCCGGCTCACCGCGCCCCGGCACGCGCCGGACTTCCCGCTGCCGGACCCCGGGCCCGTCCCCGGCATGGGGCCAGCCGAGCGGCGGGCGGCCCGGGGCGGCGGTCCCGCGCCCGGGATCGGCGCGGACCTCTCCGGGGGCAGCGCGTCGGGCACGCTCGCGCTGCTGGCGGCCGGCCTCCCGGGCGTGCCCGGGACGATCCTCGGGCACGGCACGGGCGCGGGGGAGCGGCTGCTCGCCGTCACCTTCAACGACCTCACCGCCCAGGGAGATCCGGGCGGTGCTCCGGGCGGTGCTTCGGGCCGGGAGGACGAGCTGGAGCGCGCCCGGGTGATCGCGGAGAACCCGCGGCTGCACCATGTGGTCGTGGCGGCGGGCGAGGAGGCGCTGCCCTACGCGGAGCTGGACGGTCCGCTGACCGACGAGCCGGGTCCCTCGCTCGTCGTCGCCGACCGGCACCGGCGGCGCCTCGCGGGCGGCAGCGCGGACCACTTCACGGGCCTGGGGGCCCGTCAGGTCCTGGACGCGCACCCGGCGCGCCTGGCCGATCTGCTGATGGACCGGCGGCGCAGGTCGCTGGTGCGTCCGGTGACGGCGCTCGCCAAGGCCACCGGCCCGTCGGCCGGTTCGCTGCTGGTGCCGCTGACGGTCTACCGGGCGGCGCGCCGGCTCGCCCGTACCCCCTACCGGTCGGGTCTGGAGGTGGCGGCGACACGGCTCCTGGAGGCGAACCGCCCGGGACAGGGGGCCTTCGGCCCCCTGGAGGCGTCCCTCTCCGCGCTGACCTGGTCCCGTCCCGGCCCCGCGGCACGCTGGCTCACGGGCGAGGCGCTGGCTGAAGTATCGGTTCGCCTGCACCGGGCCGCGACCCTGCCGACGTCGGTGCAGCGGCCGGGCGAGGCACGCGCGCGTGCGGCGCTCGCCCGGGCGGCGGCCGACCACCGGGTCCTGGAACAGGCGGCGGAGATCCGCAGCCAGCGGCTGCACGCGCCCTTCCTCGACAACCAGGTCGTACGGGCCTGCCGCGACCTCCCCGAATCGCTGCGGGTCCAGCCGGGTGCCCGGGCAGCCGTCCTGCGCACGGTCCTCGCGGGGGCGGGCATCCACGACCTCCCGGCGGGCTGGGGCACCCCCAACCCGGCGGTCCCGGCCTCGGCCGTCCGCGCGGGCCTGCGCGCCGCGCTCCCCGACCTCATGGCCCTCTTCTCGGCCCCGCTCCTCGCCGACGCGGGCCTGATCGAGGCCCGCGTGGTCCGCAAGGCCCTCCGCGCCGCCTCGGAGGGAGAACCGGTCCCCTTGGACGGTCTCGCCGACCTGGTCTCCACCGAACTCTGGCTCCACCGCCTCCTGGCCCGCCGCGGCACCTGCTGGACGGGCACGGCCGCCCCACCGCGGCAACGGGCGGTGGTGGGCCCGCTGGTGCCGTCGACGCGGTCCCTTCCGGCGTGAGGGTCACGGGCGGGAGGGGTACTGGTACCGGCCTGGGTTCTGAACTCGCCCCGCCGCCCCCGATTCAGGCGCAGCTGATCTGCGACTGCGCCCAGTCCGCCACCGCGGCCCGTCCGAACGGCGTGTGCTCCTCCACCACCAGGCGGATCGTCTTGCGGCCCGCGAGGCCCACATGGACCGGGACCGCCGGATCGCCCGGCCGGAGCACGTCGGAGCGCCAGAGCCGTTCGTGGTCGCCGTAGACGGAGAAGCGGATGCCGCCGACCCGGAGGGGCGCGCTGAGGTCGTCGATGCCGACGACCGCGTCATAGCTGCTGCACCGGCGGTTGAGGTCGATCGTGAGGGACGACGGCGCATGCACGCTCACGCCGTGCGCGTACCGCGTGCCGTCGATGGCCAGACCGTCGCGCTGCCACATCCAACTGCTGTCCCCGAGCCGTACCTCCGGCTTGGTGCCGTCGCCGAAGATCCCGTAGTCCAGTCGGTTGACCTGGTACACGGCGGGCGGAGCGGGCGGCGGTGTGGGCTTCGGCGGGCTGGGCTTCGGCTTCGGGGCGGGGGCCGGCGGGGTCGGCTTCGGGGTGGGCTTGGGGCTGGGCTTCGGCGGCGGAGGGGGTGGCGTGGGCGTCGGCGTCGGCTCCGGGGCCTGCACGGGCGCGACCGGCGGCGGAGTGGGCTCGGGGCTGGGCTTCGGCGGCGGGGTCGGCTCCGGGGGTACGACAGGGACGACGGCCGGCGGCGACGGCACCGGCTTCGCGACCGGCTGCGGATCCCCGGACAGCGCCCACACCAGACCGGCGGTCGCCGCGACGGCCACGGCCGCCGCGATACCGGCCTTCGCGGGGGCGCCGAGTCCCTCGGCCGCGGCGGCGGAGGACGCCCCGGCCGTGCTCGACGAACCGGCCCCCGTCGCGGCCGCGGCCGCACCGGCCCCGGCCGCGCCCGCCACACCACCGGCCACGACCCCCGCGGCCTTGAGGGAGTACCCGGCGGCGAACCAGCCGATGACGGCGACCGGCAGCAGCGCGGGGATCCCGGCGTTGACATGGGCCAGTTCACCGGCGGCGAGCCGGCACTTGGCGCACTCCTCCAGATGCTTGCGCAGCCCGCGCTCGGCCCGCATCCGCAGCCCGCCACGCGCATAGGCGCCGAGCCGGTCGGCATAGCGGGAGCAGTCCCCGCCGGTGGTCAGGGACTGGCTGACATGGGCCTGGAGGTACGCCTGCTTGAGGCCCTCGCGGGCCCGACTGGCGAGCACGGCGGTGGCGTTGGCGGTCAGGCCGAACAGCGGCGCGACCTCGCTCGGCGACTCCTCCTCGACGGTGGTGTGCCACAGCACGGCCTGCCACCGCTCGGGCAGCGAGCGGAACGCCTGCATGGCCAGGGACTGCTCGGCCTCGTGCATGGCCAGGACATCGGCACCGAGATCGAGGCCCGCCCCGAAGGACGCGCCCTGGTCGGAGACCTCGGAGCCGCGGGCGGCCTGCGTCGCGAACACCGCGAAGTCCTCGACCAGATGCTCCCGCTGCTGCGTCCGCGTCCAATTCGCGGCCACCCGCCGGACCGTGGTCAACAGATAGGCGCGGACGGCCTGCTCGGGCCCCGCCCCGCCCCGTACCGCCTGGAGTGTGCGGGCGAACACCTCCGCCGTCAGGTCGTCGGCGGTGTGCGCGTCACGGCAGCAGGTCCTGGCATAGCGCCGTACGGCCTCGGAGTGGCGGCGGAACAGCTCTTCGTACGCGCTGTCATCGCCTGTCCGCATCAGCTGGATGAGATCGGCGTCGGACGGCGGCAGTTCGACGGGGGGCGGCAGTACGGTGCCGGGCTCACCCGCACCGTCGCCGGCCGCGCCGAGCCCGCCCTCACGCTGCGGGGGCACGCTCGGATCGGCGGGCCCCGGTACGGCGAGACCCGGCGACGCGGCCGACCTGCCGGCGGGCGCACCCGACGAGCCTCCCGGCCCGCCCTGGCTCGGCACCTGCCGGGAAGGCAGGCCCCCGGTCTCCGTGGCACCGCCGCTGCCCCGCGGCTCGTCCCGACCGTCACCGCTCATCGCGGAAGCCCCCGTACGCACGCTCAGACCCGAACACCGGCCAAGCGTGCCACAGAGCGCAGGCGGGTCGAACCCTCCCGTCCGCTTACCACTCGTCCGGGGCGACTTCCTGTATCCGGGCGTAACCGCTCACCCGTTCGTGGAATGCTCAACGGTTCGCCCGGACCACTCGACGCCTCGACCGGCACCCGCTGGCGCAGGCCCGGCCGGCTCCCGCTACCGCGAGCGCAGGCCCTCCAGGAGGATGTCCAGGAGCCGTGCCGAGGCCGCCGCCTGCTGCGCCGCGTCCGGCAGCGCGGGCGCCGCCGTGGCTATGACCAGCAGGACATCCGCCACGGTCACGTCCGTCCGCAGCTCGCCCGCCTCACGGGCCCGGTCGACCAGCCGGCCGACGACCTCCAGGAGTTCCGCCGCTCCGGCGTCGTCCTGCTCGGCTTCCGGCACCGCCCGAGGCCCGAGCACGCGCTGCTCGGCCTGGTCGCCGAAAACCCGCTGATGCGGTACACGCGCCGCGTCCTCCGCCGACCGCGCCGGCAGCACCAGGTCGTCCGCGTCCACGCCCACCCGCAGGATCTGCGGCGGCAGCAGCCGTCCGGCACCCGAGGCGACCGAGGTGCGCAGGAAGCGGGAGAGCGCCGACCAGGGCTCTTCCTCCTGGCCGAGAGCGGCACGGGCCTGGTCCGTCAGCCGGGAGGTCTCCTCCTCGGCTATCCGCCGCACCAGGACGTCCTTGCTCGGGAAGCGGCGGTATACCGTGCCGACACCGACCCGGGCGCGACGGGCCACGTCCTCCATCGGCGCCCCGTAACCGAGTTCGCCGAAGACCTCGCGCGCCGCGCGCAGGACGTGCTCCAGATTCCGCTGCGCGTCCACGCGCAGCGGCGCCGAGCGGCCGACCGGCGCTCCCGTCCGTCCGTTGACCGAGCCGTCCGTCGTGCCGACGACGGCCTGCCAACGCGAATCCTGCATGTGCATAAGCGTTCCCCCGCTCATGATGTCTCCCCCCGGAGACTCCCCGCCCTGCTGACACGGGATTGTCCGGACCGTCCCACGCACTGGTCTAGGCGCAGCGATCCGATACCCCGACGAGGTACGAACATAGTTGAGTCGAGGTCAATTCAGAAGGGGGAGTTCCGTACGGTGCGCCCCCCGATCGGAGCAAGGGCCTGAACTCTCCCGATTATGACCCCCCGACTCACCCCCTGTGCCCGCCCTGACCTGCGCACTTCCCGCTGTACCCACCTCATGCGCCACCCCACGCCTCCACGCCCCACCGGTCACACAATTTGCCGGGCCTGTGGACAAACCCCGGACGGCGGTGCGTCATGGGACAGTGACCGAACCTGTGCGCATTCTCGTTGTCGGCGGTGGCTACGTCGGGATGTACACCGCGCTGCGCCTGCAGCGGCAGCTCAAGGCCGAGCTCAGAAGCGGTGCGGCCGAGATCGTGGTGGTCACGCCCGAGCCGTACATGACGTACCAGCCCTTCCTCCCCGAGGCGGCCGCCGGCTCGATCTCCCCGCGCCATGTCGTCGTCCCGCTCCGCCGCGTCCTCGACAAATGCCGGATCGTCATCGGCGAGGTCCACGCCGTCGACCACGCGAAGCGCACCGCGACGCTCTCCACCCTCGCCACCGAGGAGGAGGGCACCGGGACCATCCAGCTCACCTACGACGAACTGGTCATCGCTCCCGGCTCGATCTCCCGCACCCTGCCCGTCCCCGGCCTCGCCGACTACGCCATCGGCTTCAAGACCGTCGAGGAGGCCATCGGACTGCGCAACCACGTCATCGAACAGATGGACATCGCCTCCTCCACCCGCGACCCGGCACTGCGCGACGCCGCCCTCACGTTCGTCTTCGTCGGCGGCGGCTACGCGGGCGTGGAAGCGCTCGCCGAGCTGGAGGACATGGCCCGCTACACCGCGCGGTACTACCACAACGTCAAGCCCGAGGACCTGAAGTGGGTCCTGGTCGAGGCGTCGAACCGGATCCTGCCCGAGGTCGGCGAGAAGATGGGCAAGTACGCGATCCGAGAGCTGCGCGGCCGCAACATCGACGTCCGTCTCGAGACCCGCCTCGAGTCCTGCGAGGACCGGGTCGCCGTCCTCAGCGACGGCACGCGCCACCCGACCCGAACGGTCGTATGGACAGCCGGCGTCAAACCCGCACCCGTCCTCGCCGCCACCGACCTGCCGCTCAACGGCCGCGGCCGGCTCACGTGCACGGCACGACTGACCGTCGACGGAGTCGAACACGCCTGGGCGGCCGGCGACGCGGCCGCCGTCCCCGACATCACCGCGGACGAGCCGGGCGCCGAGTGCGCGCCGAACGCGCAGCACGCCCTGCGCCAGACCAAGGTGCTCGCCGAGAACATCGCCGCCTCCCTGCGTGGACAGCCGCTGAAGGAGTACGCCCACAAATACGCGGGCTCCGTCGCCTCCCTCGGCCTTCACAAGGGGGTGGCGCACGTCTACGGTCGCAAACTCAAGGGCTACCCGGCCTGGTTCATGCACCGCGCCTACCACCTCAGCCGCGTCCCGACCTTCAACCGGAAGGCCCGAGTCCTGGCCGAATGGACCCTGTCCGGCCTGTTCAAGCGGGAGATCGTCTCGCTCGGCTCGCTGGAACACCCACGCGCCGAGTTCGAACTCGCCGCCGCGCCCCCGCCGCCCAAGAACGGCCCGAAGCCCGACTGACACCGATGTCAGTGCGGTCGGTCACACTGGACGTGTGACCATAGGTGGGCTCACACCTGCACAGAGTGACTCAGCACGGCCAACGACACCACGAGGCATACAGATCCGTGAACTTCACCCGTTGGAGCGCCCGACTCCCCGGCACGCAGCGCCGCACGGCGGCGCGGGGGACCGAGGGCTCCGTGCCCGCGGCCCGCGGGGAGTACGAGCAGCAGCCTGAGCCCCTCCCCGACGAGGTCCCCGCCCTGGAGGACTTCTCCGTACGGGAGATCATCGGCCGACTCCCCGGCCTGGTCGCGCTCGTGCACGGCCCCGAGCACCGCATCGCCTACGTCAACGACGCGTACGCCGCCGCCTTCGGACCCCGCCCCACCGGGGCCACCGTCGCCGACACCTGCCCCGAGGCCCACGAGCTGGGCCTGCTGCCGCTGATGGACCAGGTCCTGCGCAGCGGGAAGCCGCGCACGGTCAAGTCCCGCAAGACCCAGGACGGCGGCTCGTACACGGTCACCTGCCTGCCCGTGGACTCCCCGCGCTTCGACGGCGGCGCCGTCCTCGTCCACGCCGCCGACGTCACCGACCACGCCGAGGCCGCCGAGCGGCTCCGTGCCAGCGAGCGTCGGCACCGCGAGACCGCTGTCACGCTCCAGCGCTCCCTGCTCCCGCAGGAGCTGGAGCAGCCCGACGACCTGCGGATCGCCGCCACGTACCAGCCCGGCGGCACGGACGCGGCGGTCGGCGGCGACTGGTACGACGTCATCACCCTCGGAGCGGGACGCACCGCACTCGTCATCGGCGACGTGATGGGCCGCGGTGTACGCGCCGCCGCCGTCATGGGACAGCTCCGCACCGCCGTCCGCGCCTACGCCCGGCTCGACCTGCCCCCGCACGAAGTGCTCCAGCTGCTCGACGGGCTCGCCGCCGAGATCGACGCCAGCCAGATCGCCACCTGCGTCTACGCGGTCCACGACCCCAACGAGGGCAAGCTCGTCTACGCCTCCGCCGGCCACCTCCCGATCCTCGTCAGGGACGAGGACGGCACGGTCCGCCGCGCCGAGGACCCGACCGGACCCCCGCTCGGCACCGGCGGCTGGCTGCACACCTCCGGCACGATCGCCCTGCCCCCCGGCTCCACCGCCGTCCTCTATACGGACGGTCTGGTAGAGCGCCGCCGCGAGGACATCGACGAAGGCGTCGCCGCACTGGAGCGCGCCCTGTCCGGCGCCCTCGGAACCCCGCAGGTCGTCTGCGACCGGCTGCTGCGCTCGCTCGGTGTCACCGCGGAGCACGACGACGACGTGGCGGTCCTGGTGGTCCAGCACCCCGCCCGCAAGGGAGCGGACGCCGAGCTCTTCCACAACGCTGCCCTGGAGCTCCTCGGCGGAGTGGAGGCCGCGCCACGCGCGCGTGCCTTCGCGTCGGGCGTCCTCTCCAGCTGGCGCTTCCCGGTCGAACTGCGCGACCTCGGCGTCCTCGCCACCAGCGAGCTGGTGGCGAACTCCCTCAAGCACGGCACTCCGCCGATGCGCCTGCGGCTGCGCCGCACCGACCGGCGTCTGATCATCGAGGTCACGGACGGCGACGACCACCTGCCGCGCCGCCGCAGGGCGGAAACGGAGGACGAGGCGGGTCGCGGAATCTCGATCATCGCGACGATCGCCTCGTCCTGGGGAAGCCGCCGTACGCCCGGGGGCGGCAAAGCGGTCTGGTGCGAGTTCGCCCTGCCCGACTAGGGCGTGGCCGGGGGCGTCAGACGGAGACGCTCTCCTTCTCCGGCAGGTGCTGGGCCACGACCCGGGAACTCCTCGTGGCCAGGGACGGCTGGTCCTGCACCGGCGTGAGCTGCTTGCCGAGCCGCAGCGCCAGGTACGTGATCCCGAGCGAGAAGAGCACGAAGGTCACGATGTACGGCCCGTGCAGCGAGGCCCCCATCGGCCCGCCCACGGCCGGTCCGACGGCCAGCGCGAGCTGCTTGACCAGAGCGAACGCCGAGTTGTACTGCCCGACCGCCGACTCCGGTGCCAGGTCCGCGACCAGCGGCGCCACCGTCGGCGACAGCATCGCCTCACCGAGCCCGAAGAGGGCGTACGTGGAGATGAAGGCCGCGGTCGCCGTCGCCTGGCTGCCGTGCCCGAGCCCCGCGTATCCCGCGATCACCCAGGCCACGGCCCAGATCAGACCGACGGCCGCGATCACCCGCGAGCGGCGACGACGCTCGACGAACCGCAGCACCACGAACTGCGCGACGACGATGACGGCCGTGTTGGCGGCCAGCGCGATACCGAGCGTCGACGGCTGAATGCCGGCGGCCTCGGTGCCGTACGCCGCGAGACCCGACTCGAACTGCCCGTAGCAGGCGAAGAACAGCACGAAGCCGAGAACGCACAGCTGCACCATGGCCTTGTGCCCGAGCAGCGCCCGGACGCCGCCGCCCTTGGCGGCAGCGGGGCGGGTGCCCTGCAGGGCGGGGGAGCCCGGCATCCGCACGGTCAGGACGATCCCGGCGAGCACCAGGAACATCACGGCTTCGATGGAGAAGAGAAGAAGGAAGCTGTCCGGCCGGCTCTCGTCGACGAGCTGGCCACCGATCAGACCACCGACGCCCAGTCCGAGGTTCTGCAGGAAGAACTGCATGGCGAAGGACCGGGTGCGGGTGGCCGGGTCCGAGCACCAGACGATCATCGTCGCGAGCGCCGGCTGCATCACGGCGGTACCGGCGCCCAGCAGCGCGGCCGAGCCGACGGCGGCGGGCACGCTCTCCGAGAGACCCATGCCCAGGGCGCCGAGAGAGGCGAGGACCGCGGCGACCAGAAGGACGGGGACCGGACCCCGCCGGTCGATGGCCCGCCCGCTGAAGGGCAGCACGACGAGTGCGGCCATGGCGAAGACGGCGAGCACGATGCCCGCCGTGGACGCGCCCAGGTCCCGCACCTGAGCGACATACACATAGAGGTACGGAACGGTGAAGCCGAGTCCGAACGCGCTCAGCGCGCTGCCTGCCTGGATCCGGCGCATCGCTGCACCCATCGCCTTGGTCACACTCACCCACTTCGATCGACGGTTCAGCGCTGTAGGCATCAACCGTGAAGACTTCAACAGTAAAATTAGATCCTTAACAATACACATGGAAGGACTTCAACGCCAACGACGACCGTGGGATACTCGCCGCATGTCCGACAACCCCGAGCAGCCCGGCCCGCAGCCCCTGCAGGAGCCGAGCCTCGACGAACAGATCGCGGCCTATCAGCGCGAGTTCCGCGAGCTCGACCCCCAGGTCGAGAAGGTGGTCTCCGCCCTGGGCCGGCTGAACCGGCGCATGAACGTGGCGTACGGCCGCCAGCTCGCCGACCTCGGCATCAGCAACGCCGAGTGGGAGGTCCTCAAGACCCTCGTCCTCGCCGGCGCCCCCTACCGCCTGGGCCCCGGCGAACTCGCCAAGCGCCTCGGCCTGACGCCTGCCGCCATGACCCATCGCATCGACCGCATGGCGGGCGAAGGTCTCGTGACCCGCGACCGCGACGAGAACAACCGCGTACGGGTGATCGTGGAGCTCACTGACGAGGGCCGCTCGAAGTGGCTCGAGGCGATGCGCATGGCGACGGACTTCGAGGAGAAGCTCCTCCAGGACCTGACGAGCGATGAGCGCGGCGGCCTCGGCGACATGCTGATCCGCCTGCTCCGCAGGGTCGAGCACACCCAGCCGGACGCCGGCGGCCGGCTCACCGACCTCGACTGAGGCACCAGGCGGGCGCCCTGCCGGCGGCGCCCGAAGGGGTCACCGGGCCGGGGTTGACACGCCCCCGCCGTATCCGTAGTGTTCTCCGAGTTGTCACGGGGCCGGAACGGTTCTGCGACAGCCACTCCCGCCGCTGATGCGGCACCTCTACTCAGCACGATCTCCCAGCCGGGACGAATTTCGGCATGCCGAAATTCATTTCGAATGGCTCGATTATGAGTCGCCCGGGAAATCCGCTAGAGTTTGAGCGTCGGAACGGCCCAACAGCCGCAAAGACAACCCACTCTGACTGGGAATCAGGCCCGAAAGGATCTGATAGAGTCGGAAACGCCGGAAGGCCGAA
>NZ_JBHWBS010000110.1:0-14191 GCF_042735655.1 Streptomyces sp. NPDC059567
CGGGGGGGGGGGGGGGGCGCCGCGCCCCCCCCCCCCCCCAGCGCCCCGCCCCCCCGCGACGACCTCTTCGGGCCGCGCGCCAGGATCGACGCCGTCCTCGCGCTCCGCCGCGCCGCCCGCGTCTGGCAGCCGCTCGGCAGGCTCCTGGAGCGGGACGTCCCCGACGTCCTCGCGCTGACCGAGGACGAGCTGTACGAGCTCCTCGGCCCCGCCGCGACCCGACTCGCCGACGCCGGGGTCGCCGTCCACTGGCCCCGCGAGCTGGCCCGATCGCTCAGCGCCTCCGCGGTCGTGCGGCCGGCGCTCTCCGCCCCCGGCTCCGCCACCGACGGCACGACCTTCTTCGACAGCGAGGAACTGCTCCGCTTCAACTGGCGGCTCGCCCTCGACGGAGACCCGCTCACCGAACGGGAGATGGACACCCTCGCCGAGTCCCACCGCCCCATCGTGCGGCTGCGCGACCAGTGGGTGGTCGTCGACCCCGACCTCGTCCGCAAGGCCCGCAAGCGGGAACTGGGCCTGCTGGAGCCCGTTGACGCCCTCGCCGTCGCCCTCAGCGGCACGGCGGAGGTGGACGGCGAGACCGTCCGTGCCGTGCCTGTAGGAGCCCTGGCCGCCCTGCGGGACCGGCTCGTCGCCGGACCCGAGGACATCACCGCGCCCGCCGGTCTGGACGCCACCCTGCGCGACTACCAACTGCGCGGACTCGCCTGGCTGGACCTGATGACCTCGCTCGGCCTCGGCGGCTGCCTCGCCGACGACATGGGCCTCGGCAAGACCGTCACCCTCATCGCCCTCCATCTGCGCCGCGCCCGCCGGGCCCCCACCCTGGTCGTCTGCCCCGCCTCCCTGCTCGGCAACTGGCAGCGGGAGATCCGGCGATTCGCCCCCGGCGTCCCCGTCCGCCGCTTCCACGGCGCCGACCGCTCCCTGGACGGACTCGACGCGGGCCCCGACGCCGGCGGATTCGTCCTCACCACCTACGGCACCCTGCGCACCAGCGCGCCCCGACTGGCCGGACAGGAATGGGGGATGGTCGTCGCCGACGAGGCCCAGCACGTCAAGAACCCCTTCTCCGCGACGGCCAAGGCGCTGCGCACCATCCCGACGCCGGCCAGGGTCGCCCTCACCGGCACCCCCGTGGAGAACAACCTCTCCGAGCTGTGGGCCCTGCTCGACTGGACCACCCCCGGCCTCCTCGGCCCCCTGAAGACCTTCCGCTCCCGCCACGCCCGCGCCGTGGAGAACAACGAGGAGATCGAGAACGAGGAGGCCGTCGAGCGCCTCGCCCGCCTCGTCAGGCCCTTCCTGCTGCGCCGCCGCAAGTCCGACCCCGGCATCGTCCCCGAGCTGCCGCCCAAGACCGAGTCCGACCACCCCGTGGCGCTCACCCGCGAACAGGCCTCGCTCTACGAGGCGGTGGTCCGCGAGACCATGGCGCAGATCGAGGGCGCCGAGGGCATCGCCCGCCGCGGGCTCGTCATGAAGCTGCTCACCTCGCTCAAGCAGATCTGCAACCACCCCGCCCAGTACCTCAAGGAGCAGACGGCCAAGGGTGGTGGCACGGCCCGGCTCGCCGGCCGCTCGGGCAAGCTCGCCCTGCTCGACGAACTCCTCGACACCATCCTCGCCGAGGACGGCGCCGTCCTCGTCTTCACCCAGTACGTGACCATGGCCCGGCTCCTCGCCGACCATCTGGCCGCTCGCGCGATCCCGGCCCAACTGCTGCACGGGGGCACGCCCGTGGCCGAGCGCGAGCGGATGGTGGACCGCTTCCAGTCCGGCGACGTGCCCGTCTTCCTGCTCTCCCTGAAGGCGGCCGGCACCGGGCTCAACCTCACCCGGGCCGGACACGTCGTCCACTTCGACCGCTGGTGGAACCCGGCGGTCGAGGAGCAGGCCACCGACCGGGCCTACCGCATCGGACAGACCCAGCCGGTCCAGGTCCACCGGCTCATCGCCGAGGGCACCGTGGAGGACCGCATCGCCGAGATGCTGCGCGCCAAGCGGGCCCTCGCCGACGCCGTCCTCGGCTCCGGAGAGGCCGCGCTGACCGAACTGACCGACCGCGAGCTGGCGGACCTGGTCTCGCTGAGGAGGCCGTCATGAGCCCCCGCCGACCCCCGGCCGCGCGGTTCGCCGGCCCGCGCCACGACGACCGCCGCCGGACGTTCCCGGCGCTCGCCCCGCTCGGGGCGCCGGACGGCCGGTTCGCCGCCACCTGGTGGGGCAACGCCTGGGTGGACGCCCTGGAGGACACCGCCCTCGACCCCGCCCGGCTGGCCCGCGGCAAGGCCTATGCCGAGCGCGGTCACGTCGACGCGATCACGGTCACCCCCGGCCGGGCCGTCGCCTACGTCCACGGCAGCCGCCCCCGCCCGTACCGCACCGAGATCCGGCTGCGCACGCTCGGCGACGACGGCTGGGAGCGCTTCCTGGACGAGGTCGCGGCGCGGCCCGACCACATCGCCGCCCTCCTCGACAAGGACATCCCGCATGCCGTCGAGGCCGTCACCGGACTGCTGCCCGCGCCCGGGGACCTGATCCCCGACTGCTCCTGCCCGGACGACGGCTTCCCCTGCAAGCACGCCGCCGCCCTCTGCTACCAGTCGGCACGGCTCCTCGACGAGGACCCGTTCGTCCTCTTCCTCATGCGCGGTCGAGGCGAGCAGGAGATCCTCGCCGCCCTCACCCAGCGCAACGCTGCCCGCTCCGCCGCCGAACAGAAGGCGTCCGCGCCGCCGATGGCCATGGTCCCGGCCCGTGCCGCCCTCGCCCAGGACCCCGGTCACGCCCTGCCGCCGCTGCCCCCGCCGCTGCCCGCCCCCGCGCATCCCGGCCGCCCTCCGGCCTATCCCCCGGACCCCGACGCCCCGGACCCTCTCGCCCTGGACCTGCTCGCGACGGAGGCGGCCGCCCGCGCCCACGTCTTCCTGGTGACCGGACACGATCCCGTCGCCACGCTCACCGCCTGGCAGGACGCCGTGCGGCTGGCCGCCGCACACCCCGGCTCCGGGCTCACCGCCTCCACCCGCGCGCTGTACCGCGACCTCGCGTACGCCCTCGACCGCACGCCCAGCGACCTGGCTCGCGCGGTCGCCGCCTGGCGCCAGGGCGGCCTCGCCGGGCTCGCCGTCCTCGAAGAGCCCTGGGACCCGCCCGCCGGTCCCTTCGACCGGGCCCGACCCGCCCTGCTCGCCGCCGACTTCCCCGCCTTCCGGCCCTGGCGCAACCGGCTGTCGACGCGATCCCTCCAGCTCCGCTTCGGACGCGACATGCTCTGGTACGGGTACGAATCGGACGCCGACCGCGAGGACTGGTGGCCGCGCGGCACTCCCGACCCCGACCCCGTCGGCGCACTCACCGATCTGCTCGGCCACTGATCCGAGGGCCGGTGGAGTCGGCCCCCGGTCGTTCCGTTCGCCGCCGATCCTCGCCGCGGCACGATAATCGTCTCCGAGCGGAGTCGGTAGTTCCCCATACGTTCGAGGTCACACCCACTCGATGGAGTGAATCGCGCCAGCGGCCTGATCCAGCCGGGTCAGGTTCGCGTTAAGTGCGGTACGGGCGCGAATGCCCGTTAAACCTCCGGAAGGCAGGAAGCCATGAGGCAGATTCGCCGAAGTGGTCTGGCCACACTGATGGTCACGGGTGGCGCGCTCGCGCTCTCGGCGGGCGCCGCCCACGCCGACTCCGGCGCGCAGGGCGCCGCGGTCGGTTCGCCGGGTGTGATCTCCGGCAACGCGGTTCAGCTGCCGGTGCACGTCCCGGTCAATGTCTGTGGGAACACCGTCAATGTCATCGGGCTGCTCAACCCCGCCGCGGGCAACCGCTGCGCGAACATCAGCCGGTCCGACGGGTACGGCTCGGACGCGGACGGCGGCGGTCGGACGCACAAGGACATGCCCGCCTCCCCGCGTGCCGGCGGGGGAAGCCACGGCGGACACGCGGGCGGACACAGCGGGGGTAACTCCTCCAACGGCGGTGGAGCCATCGCCGAAGGCCACGCCGTGGGTTCCCCCGGCGTGCTCTCCGGCAACGGACTCCAGCTGCCGATCGACCTGCCCGTGAACGTCGCCGGCAACTCGGTCAACGTGGTCGGCATCGGCAACCCGGCCATCGGCAACACCGCGGTCAACGGCCCCTCCCAGCCCGAGGAGCCCGGCGAGGAGCCGGAGCGGAACGTGCCCCCCAAGCCGCTGCCCGTCCCGGTCACCGACACCGAGACCGAGACCGAGCCGGAGGCCCCGGCGCCCGGCCCGCAGACCAGCTCGGTCGCGCTCGCCAGCACGGGTTCGGAGCTGGCCGGCTCCGCGGCCGCGGCCGGCGCGGCGCTCCTGATCGGTGGCGCCCTGGTCTACCGTCGCGCCCGCCGCATGGGCGCGCAGGTCTGAGGCCCGCGCGGGCTCTCATACACCTCGCCAGGCCCGGAGCACCGCCTCGATGGCCGGTGCGACCCTCATCCGGGCCTGGTGGCGGGGTACGCCCCGCATGAGCAGCGCGTCGTACTCGGTGTCGACATGGCGTACGGCCGCCCGCACGGCCGCTGTGACCGCACCCCGGTCCAGCGCCCGCCCGGCCGCCGTACGTCCCACCCGGCCGCTGCCCTTCTGCGCGGCGTGGCCCGCGATCTCCGCGGCCCGATCGGCCGGGCAGCAGGGAAAGAGCCGCAGGATCTCGGCCTCCAGCGCCGCCGTGACCTCGGCGTCCCGATCCGCGCGGCGCACGGCGTCACGGGCCCGACGCCGCGCCCGCGCCTCCGCGTCCGCCAGACAGGCAGCCTCCGCACGGACGAGCGCCGCCTCCTCGACGAGCAGCCCCTGACGCTCGTACCGCGTTCGGCGCCGGTTGTGCCGTACGACCACCGCCCAGAGCGAACTGCCCTCGCGCGCCCGCCGGGTGAGCGCGGTGTCCCCGCGGCGCAGGAACACCAGATGGCCCAGGTCGGCGCAGTCCAGGCAGACGGGCGCGTTGAACTCGACGATCATCCGCTCCAGCGGCCCCTGCCGGCACTCCGAGCAGCGGCGGCGCTTGAGCGGTTCGACGACGACGGGTGCGACCAGGTCCACGGTGCCCCCTCAGCGGACGCCGGGAGCGGCCGCGGCGATGAACTCGTCGAGGATCTCCTTCGCCCGGTGGGAGCGGTGCGCGCGGTCCTCCTCGCCGGTGGCCTCGTGCATGCAGTTGGTCATCTCGAAGGCCGATTCGGCCAGTTGGCGGGTGTCCGCGTCGTCGCACACCAGCTGGACACGGAAGAGGGCCTGGCGGGTAGCGGTGCGCTGACGGTACGAGGCGTAGCGCGACTCCTCGGCCTCCTCCGAATCCGGGTCCTGGGCGGCCCGGAACCAGCGGTCGTTCTGGCTGCGCCGGTAGTCGACGACCGCGCCGGCGAAGGCGCTGTAGGCCGCGATCCGTTCCTGGCGCAGCTGCTCGTCGCGGGCCAGCGCCGCCGTGCGTTCGGCGGCTCGGCCCTGGAACCAGTGTGTGGCGACGACACCCAGCAGGGTTCCCACCACGGCGATCAGCGCCGTCTCCATGACCGGTTGCTCCTCGGCATGCTCAAGTGGCGTCAATATTCGTTCGATTCGGCGCCCCGGTCCCGGCTAGGGTCCGTCACGTGGCAACGAAACTCAATCAGATCATCGCAGTGGAGAAGGGCGTCAAGTCCAGGGCGCATCAGGACCTCACCGCGGCGCACCACGGGCTGCAGAAGCCCGCACTGCTCGCCGGCATCTCCCGTACGTACCAGCCGAAGGACGAGGAGGGCGAGCAGCTTCCGCCCGAGTCCACGCTGGTGCAGGTGAAGGCCGAGGACGTGCTGCGTGACACCGCGCGGGCGTTGACGCGACTGTTCGATGTCACCGCGACCAAGGACTGGGCCAACTGCGACGCGCGCGCCGACATCACCGTCGACGGGCGCGTGCTGGTCAGCCGGGTGCCCGTCGCGTACCTCCTCTTCCTGGAGAAGCAGCTGACGGACATCAACACCTTCGTCCGCAAGCTGCCCGTCCTGGACGCGGCCGAGTCGTGGACGCAGGACCCGTCGACCGACGCCTGGAAGACCGACGTCGTCCGCACGGTCCGGACGAAGAAGGTGCCGCGCAACCACGTCAAGGCGGAGGCGACGGACAAGCACCCGGCGCAGGTCGAGGTGTACTACGAGGACGTGCCGGTGGGGTACTGGACCACCGTGAAGTTCTCCGGCGCCCTGCCGGCCCGGCGGGTGAACGAGCTCCTGGAGCGGGTGGAGAAGCTCCAGCAGGCGGTGAAGTTCGCCCGTGAGGAGGCGAACAGCGCCGAGGTCACCGACGAGCGCGTCGGGGACGCCGTCTTCGGCTACCTCTTCGGGTAGCGGGACACCCATGAACTCCCCGGCCACAGAGCACGGCCGGGGTGCGCGAGGAGCGCAAAGCTGAAACTGAGCCTTGTCGTGACAACCGCGGTTCCAGTGGAGGTTCGAGTCCTCCTCCCGGCGCTCTCGTTCCGTGCCGGGATAGCCCAAGCAGGCAGAGGCAGACCGCGATCAATCTCAGACTATTGCTCCAGACTCAGCATTCGCCGCTCATCGCCGGATCGACCGGGCACGGGCCCTGGTGCGTCGAAATGCCAGTTCGAATCTGGTCCGCCGAGCTCGATCGGCGGTGGTCCAACGGCAGGACGCGACGCAATGACGACTGACCCGAGCCCTCAAGCGTGCCGGCGTGTGAATGTGAGCGGCATCGACAGGGTCCGGGGGCAGGCTACGCCCTCGGACCCGCTCCTTTTCCCGGCGCCGACCCCCTACGCCCCGCGGGTCTTGGCAGGTACGCACCGCCAGGCGAGGACGGCGGCCGTCAGATAGGCGAGCGCGCCGACGGCCATGCTGACGCGCAGCCCGGTGCCGGCGGCCGTGGCGAGCAGGCTGCCGCCGAGCGCGACCCCCGTGGCGCTCCCGATCTGCCGGGTGGTGTTGAACAGGGCGGACGCGGTTCCCGAGTACGCAGCCGGCGCGGCACCCATCACGGTGGCGGTCGAGCCGGTGAGGGCGAAGGAGGTACCGAACCCCGCGGCCATCATCGGGGCCACCAGCAGCGCGTAGGCGGGGTCGGCTCCCGCGGCGGCCCAGCCGGCCAGCCCCAGGGCGGCCAGGAGCATGCCGGAGACCACCAGCGGACGGTCGCCGGTGCGGCGGGCCAGCCGTCCGGACAGCACGGACGCGAACATGGTCATCGCCACGGCCGGGAACAGCGCAAGACCCGTTTCGAGGGCGCTGAAGCCGCGGTGCTGCTGGAACTCCAGGCTGGCGGTGAACACCATGCCGTAGAAGCCGAAGTTGAAGAGCAGGCCGATGACGGCTCCGCCGCCCATCGCTCGGGAACGCAGCAGGTCCAGCGGGAGCGCGGGGGACCGGGCCAGCCGCTCGCGCACCACGAACGCGACGGCGGCCAGCACGGCCAGCCCCAGCCCGCCGAGAACGAGCGGATCGGACCAGCCCCGCCGTCCGGCCTCGTTCAGCGCCCCCGTCAGCAGCGCCACGCCCGCGACGACCGCGCACTGCGCGGGCCAGTCCAGGGCCCGGGTGGATCGCCGCGGCGAGCGTCCCACGTGCCGCAAGGTCAGCATCAGACAGGCCGCGCCGACGGGCAGGTTGATGAGGAAGACCCAGCGCCAACCCACGGTGGAGACGAGCAGTCCGCCCAGGAGAGGCCCGGCGGAGGCGGCGATGCCCGCCATCGAACCCCACTGTCCGAAGGCCCGCGACCGGGCGGCCGGTGCCGGGTAGGCCTGCTGGAGCAGGGCGAGGGAACCGGGCACGATCAGCGCCGCGCCGAGCCCCTCCACCAGGCGGGCCGTCACCAGGAAGGGGGTGCTGGGGGCGACCGCGCACGCGGCCGAGGACACGATGAACACGACGACGCCCGCGCAGAAGACCCGGCGGTTGCCGAGCCGGTCGCCCAGCGCGCCACCGGTCAGCAGGAATCCGGCGAAGACGAGGGTGTAGCCGTCGGTGATCCACTGGATGCCGGTGAGCGAGGCCGACAGCTCCCGGCCGATCACCGGCACGGCGACGTTGAGGATCGTCACGTCCAGGATCACCATGAAGTACCCGGCGCACACCGCCAGCAGCGGCGCCCAGGTCCGTCGTTCCGGCTTCGGTGACGGATCCCGTGGCGGCTCGGGTGAGGGCGTGGGCCCGCCGGACGACTTCCCGAACTCCACGGCCCCAACTCCCATCCGTCCGCGGAGGCCCACGTCACAAGCCAGCGTAGGGCGCGTGTCGCCCTACTGCCGGTAGCCGCTCAGGAAGCGGCCGATGCGGCTGATCGCCGCGTCGAGGTCATCGGCGTACGGCAGCGTCAGGATGCGGAAGTGGTCCGGCCGCGGCCAGTTGAAGCCGGTGCCCTGCACGACCTGGATCTTCTCGCGCAGCAGCAGGTCGAGGACGAACTTCTCGTCGTCGTGGATCTTGTGCACCTTCGGGTCCAGGCGCGGGAAGGCGTAGAGCGCGCCCTTCGGCTTCACACAGGAGACGCCGGGGATCTCGTTGAGCTTCTCCCAGGCCTTGTCGCGCTGCTCGTGGAGCCTGCCGCCCGGGGCGGTGAGTTCGTGGATCGACTGGCGGCCGCCGAGCGCTGCCTGGATGGCGTACTGGGCGGGGGCGTTCGGACACAGCCGCATGGAGGCCAGCATGGTCAGCCCCTCCAGATAGCTCTTGGCATGCTGCTGAGGGCCGCTGACGACCAGCCAGCCGGAGCGGAAGCCGGCCACCCGGTACGTCTTCGAGAGGCCCCCGAAGGTGAGGACGACCAGGTCGGGGGCGAGGGAGGCGGCGGGATAGTGGACCGCTTCGTCGTAGACGATCTGGTCGTAGATCTCGTCGGCGAAGACCATCAGTCCGTGGCGGCGGGCGAGGTCGAGGATGCCCTCGACGATCTCGCGCGGATACACCGCACCCGTGGGGTTGTTGGGGTTGATGATCACGACGGCACGGGTGCGGTCGGTGATCTTCGCGGCCATGTCGTCGAGGTCCGGGTACCAGTCGGCCGACTCGTCGCACAGATAGTGCACGGCCTTGCCGCCCGCGAGGGTGGTCACCGCCGTCCAGAGGGGGAAGTCGGGGGCGGGGATCAGGACCTCGTCGCCGTCCTCCAGGAGCGCCTGGACGGCCATGGAGACCAGCTCGGAGACGCCGTTGCCCAGGAAGACGTCGTCGACGCCGACGTCCGGCAGACCCATGGCCTGGTAGCGCTGGGCGACGGCGCGGCGGGCGGAGAGGATGCCCCGGGAGTCGGTGTAGCCGTGCGCCTTCGGGAGCATCCGGATCATGTCCTGGACGATCTCCTCCGGCGCCTCGAAGCCGAAGAGCGCTGGGTTGCCGGTGTTGAGGCGCAGGACGCTGTGGCCCGCCTCCTCCAGGGCGTTGGCGTGCTCGATGACCGGGCCGCGAATCTCGTAGCAGACCTCGCTCAGCTTGCTCGACTGCCGGAACTCCATGCGACGACCTCCCCAGAAGGATTGATACTTGGTTTTACCAAGTTCGAGCTTGGAAAGTCCAACAACTTGTCTATGCTGCGTCGTATGCCTCGCCGCCGAAGCTATGACCAGTACTGCGCAGCCGCCCGTGCCCTCGACGCCGTCGGTGACCGCTGGACTCTGCTGATCGTCCGTGAACTCCTCGCCGGGCCACGCCGCTACACGGATCTGCATGCCGACCTCCCCGGTGTCAGCACGGACATGCTGGCCGGTCGCCTCAAGGACATGGAGGGCGCAGAACTCGTCACGCGCCGCCGCCTTCCGCCGCCCGCATCGGCGTACGTGTACGAACTCACCCGGCGGGGCCGTGAGCTGCTGCCGGTGCTGCGGGCCCTGGCGGAGTGGGGTGCGCCCGCCCTGGAGGAGCCTCGACCCACCGACGCCGTACGCGCCCACTGGTTCGCGATCCCGCTGCTGTCCTCCCTGGAGGGCGCGGTGGCGGGAGTGGTGCATGTGGTCCTGGACGAGGGCGAGTTCCATCTACGCGTCGGGGGTGACGGGCAGCCGTCGGAGTACGGGGACGGGCCGCCGGCCGAGGCCGCCGACGTACGGCTGCGGACGGACTCCGCGACCTGCCGGGCACTGGCGAGCGGGGAGTCGACTCTCGGCCAGGCGGTACGCGACGGTCGGGTCGAGGTGGAGGGGGACGATCGCCTCGCCGGTGTGCCGCTCGACCGGCTCGCACCGCTGCCGGTGGACTGATCGTCAATCCCCGTCCGGGTCATCCCCCTTACGAGTAGCGTATGGCTGTTTGGCGGCCTTGAACCGAGAGGTCGCGTGGGGAAGTGGGAGGGCTGCTCCATGGGGATCGACATCTGCACCGACCGGGGCACGCACCCCGCTCAGATCCTGGTGGCCAAGGGCACTTCCAGCGGCACGCTCCGGATCCGGCCACCCAAAGGCCGTACGGACGTCGTCTTCCGTACCGTCACGCTCGCCCCGGGCGACTCCACCGGCTGGCACCACCACCCCGGCCAGATCATCGCCGTCGTCCAGTCCGGAACGCTGACCCGCATCCTGCACGACTGCTCGGTCGAGACGGCCTCCGCGGGGGACGCGTTCGTCGAACCCGCGGGCCTCAGGAACCGGCACATCGGGCACAACTTCGGCTCCGAGCCCGTCGTGCTCCACATGACCTGCCTGCTGCCCCAGGACGCGCCGCTCTCGATAGCGGCGGACGCCCCGGACTGCGCGCTCCGCCTCCCCTAGGGGGTGTTCGTAGAATCGTCGCCCGAACCCTGACGCCCAGAGCAAGGTCACGCCCGTGCGAGTCGAAGCGATCACCTGGGAGCGGCTGTCCGATACCCTGGCCGGGCACGTCGAGGGGCTGGAGCCCGGGGACGGCGGAGAGCGGCTCAAGATCGCCGTCGACGGTCCGCCCGCGGCGCCGACCGGGGAGACCGCCGAGCGGATCGCCGAGGCGCTCCGGCTGCTCGGCCGCTCCGTGCTCGTCGTCGGCACCGAAGGGTTCCTGCGGCCCGCCTCGCTCCGCTTCGAGTACGGGAAGCAGGACCCCGACTCGTACTACAGCGGCTGGTACGACACCGGGGCGCTGTGGCGCGAGGTGTTCGGGCCGCTGGAGGCGGGAGGGAGCGGGCGCGTGTTGCCCGACCTCTGGGACCCCGTACGCGACCGGGCCACCCGCAGCCCCTATGTGGAACTTCCGCCCGGGGGCGTGCTCGTGGTGCACGGCCCGTTCCTGCTCGGGCACTGGTTCCCCTTCGACCTCACCGTCCATCTGCGGCTCTCGCCGGGCGCCCTCGCCCGCCGCACCGAGGAGTCCTGGACCCTGCCCGCCTTCGCGCGGTACGAGAACGAGGTCGGCCCCTCCGACACCGCGGACGTCGTCGTCCGCGCCGACGACCCGCGCCACCCGGCCTGGACGGGGCTCAAGGGCCAGGGACTCGGCGACTAGGGACTCCGGACGTGGCCTGGTGCGCTCGCCGCGGGGCGGCCGCCCACGACCGTCACCGCCTCCGCGCCCGCCCGGCACCCCGCCGCGGCCGCCGCCGTCGGGTCCGCGCCCGCGAGCCGGGCCGCCAGGAACGCCCCCGTGAAGGCGTCACCCGCCCCCGTCGAGTCCACCGCCCGCACCGCCGGCGCCGTCACCCGGCCCGTCACCGAGCCGGCCTCCGCGACCAGCGCGCCCGCCGCGCCCAGAGTGACCACGACCAGCGGGAACGTACGGCTCAACACTTCGGCCGCCTGTGCCGGTTCGGCGCAGCCGGTCAGCAGGCGGGCCTCGTCGGCGTTCGGGAACAGCACCCCCGCGCCCTGGGCGGCGGTCAGGAACCGATCCACGCCGAGCCGCTCCAGAAACCCCGTGGAGGCCGGGTCGACACTCACCGGAACCCCAGCCTCCCGCGCCGCTCGCAGGGCGCACAGCGCGGTCGCGCGACTGGGGGCGGCGAAGAAGAGGTACCCGGACAGGTGCAGATGGGCCACGCCGTCGAGGAGGGCGTCGGTCCAGTCGGCGGGGGAGAGACGCAGAGCCGCCCCGCTGTCGGTCAGGAACGTGCGCTCCGTGCTCGCGTCGACCAGCGCGATCACCGTCGCCGTGGCGGCGTCCGCGTCCGCGACCAGCAACGGCCGCACACCGGCCCGGCGCAGCGCCCTCTCGTGCCAGTCGGCCGCCTCGGTCCCGACGCGGCCGAGCAGCCGCACATCGCTCCAGCCCGAACGCGCCGCCCAGCAGGCCGCGTTGGCCCCGGCTCCGCCCGGCAGCGTGCGGATGGCGGCCGCCGTGTCGGTCGCGGGCGCCAGCGGGGTGCCGTGCCGGGCCACGACATCGGTGACCACATCGCCGACGACCAGCAGGCCGCTCACGCGCCGCCTTCGGCATACGCCGCTGCGATCCGCGCCGCGAGCCGCACATTGCCCCGCACCGCCGCGAGGTTCGCCTCCAGAGAGGCGCCTTCGGTGTGCACGGTCAGATACTCCAGCAGGAACGGGGTCACGGCCTGCCCCGTGATCCCCTTCTCCTTCGCCGCCGCGAGGCCCTGCGCGAGGACCCGGTCGTGCAGCTCCGGATCCAACTGGTCCGCCACGGGCACCGGGTTGGCGACGATCAGCGCCGCGTACGGCTCGCCCAGGTCGTCCTGGGCCCGTATCACGCCCGCCACCGCCTCGGGTGTCTTCAGGGTCCAGGCGACGGGCTCTCCGGACGAGGCAAGGTAGAACCCTGGGAAGTGCTCCGTCCCGTACCCCACCACCGTCACGCCCAGCGTCTCCAGCCGCTGCAGCGTCGCCGGGACGTCGAGGATCGACTTGACCCCCGCACACACCACCGTCACCCCGACCCTGGACAGCAGCCGCAGGTCGGCCGACTCGTCCTGGGTCTCGCTCCACTCGCGGTGCACCCCGCCGAGCCCGCCGGTGGCGAAGACCCGTATGCCGACGGAGTCGGCCAGCCACGCCGTCGCCGAGACCGTCGTCGCGCCCGTCGCCCCGGTCGCGAGCGCGGGCGCCAGATCGCGGTGGCCCAGCTTCCGTACGGACGGATCCTCCGCGATGCGGGTCAACCCGTCCTGATCGAGGCCGACATGGGCCGTGCCGTCGATCACGGCGATCGTGGCGGGCACGGCGCCGCCGTCCCGCACCAGCGCCTCCAGCTCCCGCGCCACGGCCAGATTGCGCGGACGCGGCAGACCGTGGGCGATGATCGTGGACTCGAGCGCGACGACGGGACGGCCCTCGTCGAGAGCCTCCCGCACCTCTTCGGACACCTGTGTGGACATGTCCCATCTCTGGCGCGACAGCGAACCACTCAAACCTTGGTGGCGGCGATCAGCCACAGCGCGGCAGGCCGGGCAGCCGGGTCGCGTCCACCACCTGGATCACCGGCCGGGAGCCGGACGTCTTGGCGTTGCCGACGCTGTACGCCACGGCCAGCGCGCCGCCCCTGGCCTGCGCGTACCCGTAGGCCGGAGTGATCCGCGCGTACGAGCCGGAGTCGAGGTCGAGCGCGTAGGAGGTCTCCGGGGTGCGCCAGGTGACCAGGCGGCCGCTGATCCGCAGCTGGTCCATGCCGTCGACGGCCGGGGACGTCGTCACGACCGCGGTCGGCCGCGCGTCTCCCGTCCGCCACACCATCAGCCGGGGCTCGGCCTCGCCCTCCACCCAGGCCCAGGTCCTGCCGTCGGAGACCACGGACCGGACGTCGCGCAGCGCGGCCAGGGCGTCGGGCAGCGCGGCGGTCCGCGCCCCGGTGCGGGAGACGGCGGCAAGCCGTGTCCCGGAGCCCACCGACTCGCGCCACACCAGCAGGTCGCCGGCGGCGAAGGGGGCGTCCATCACCCCCGTGCGCAGGGCGCGCGGGGCGCCGCCC
Source organism: Streptomyces sp. NPDC059567 (assembly GCF_042735655.1). NCBI lineage: Bacteria > Bacillati > Actinomycetota > Actinomycetes > Kitasatosporales > Streptomycetaceae > Streptomyces > Streptomyces sp. NPDC059567. Next base: position 13,841 of record NZ_JBHWBS010000110.1, read on the forward strand.
GCGGCCGCCGCCGCGTACACGGTGGCCTTGCCGTCGCCGACCCCCTGCGCCCAGTGGACGGTGCCGTCGCGGACGACGGGCTGGGGCAGCGGGCCCGGGCGGTCCGCCCGGGCGAGCCGCCGGGACGTGCCGGTCGTGGCGTCCCAGACGTACAGGCTCCATGGGCTGTCCAGGGTCCGCCCCTCCAGGACCGCGAACGCGGCCCACCGCCGGCCGTCGAAGTCGGCGGCGAGCAGCTGGTGTTCGACGGGGTCGGCGAGGGTGAGCAGGGTGCGGGGCGGGGCCGGCTCCGGCCCCAACGCCGCCCCGGGCGAGCACACCCGCGCGGTGAGGGACGGGGGCCGTCAGGGG
>NZ_JBHWBS010000110.1:14201-25773 GCF_042735655.1 Streptomyces sp. NPDC059567
CGCGCCCCCCGCCGGGGCGCGCAGGAGGGGGGGGAGCAGGGGCTTTGCCGCGGGCGGGGGGGGGGTGAGCGGGGGGGGGGGCGGGCGGGGGCCGCCCGCCGGGGGGCCCGGGCGCTGCCCGGCCGCGGTGAGCTGGACGGCGGTCCAGCCGGGGCCGGTGTCGGTGAGCACCGCCCGCTCGCCGGCCGGTGCCCGCAGCTCGCCTGCCGCGAGAGCTGAGCTCCAGCTGGCGGGGAGCCGTACCTCGCAGGCGGCGGCGAGCGCGGTCGGTCGTGGCGCCGGGGCGGACGACTCGCGGGGCGTCGGTTCCGGATCGGGCCGTGCCGACGAGCATCCCGCCATCAGGATGCCCGCCAGCAGCAGGGTCAGCGCCGCGCGGGCGCCGACCGGGGAGAAGGAGTTACCAGACGTACCCACGGCCGCCCATGATGGTGGTGATGGTGTCGGATGAGATGCGCGCCGACTTGGGGACGGATCCCGCCCAGGAGATCACGCTCGTGCTCACTCCACCCACCGGATCCAGGTAGTTGACCTGTCCGGCGGCGGAGTCCGTGTTGTAGCCGTCGATCGAGACCCAGTGGAATATCTCGATGTTGGGGTGGCCGACGAGATGCGGTCCGCCCGGGACCTCCCAGGCGTTGCCGGCTATCGCGTAGTCGTGGTCGGTGTTGTGCGTGATGTGCTGCTTGAAGTTCGTCTTGTCGGTGGCGGTCGGGGTGTACGGCAGCGCCTTGGGGACGTAACCGGCACCGGGCAGCCGGTAGTTCAGCGCGTCGGCCATCGGATAGCCCGTAGGGCTGGGGACGTTGATGTTGACGCCGTACCAGGCGGTGCCGCTGGAGTTCGTCTTGAGGAGGGTCGCCGCGTCCTGCTGCGAGCGGCCCGCGACCTCGTCGGCCGCGGACTGGGTGATCACGAGGGTGGCCGGTCCGCACCAGTAGGACGTCTTCTGCGACTGGTGGAGGCCACCGGAGAGCTTGTACCCGGCCAGTGCGGTCCGGGGGCGCACTTCGTCGTACGTTCTCGCCGCCTGAGCCTGCTTGGCGGCGCTGAGTCTCTGCTGGGCGGGGGTGAGGTGCTGCGGGCCGAGGGTGTCGTACGCGGCCTTGTAGGGGGCGCCGGGGGCCACCGGGTCGGCCGCGAGGGCGGCGGGGGCGGCCACGGTGACCGCGAGCAGCGCGGCGGCCGTGAGGGCGGTGGTGGTCAGGGCGGCGCTGCGGGGGAGGAAGGCTGACGCGGGCATCGCACTCTCCTGTCGGAGGTGGGGGACGAGTCCAGGGGGAGTTTGACGCGCGCACGCCAGGCGTGACAGGGGGCTCGGTGGATTGCCCCCGACCAACATTGGGCGCACCAAAGGCGCCTCTCGTGACCAGCGGGGACATCTGCCGGCGAGCCATCCCCTGGGCCCGGCTTTCGGCCGTATGGCGCTGTGACGCCCTGTCTCGCGGAGTGCGCGTATGAGCGATTTCGCCCCCGAAGGGGCTGAGGTGTCCATTCGTCACTTCTACGACGGTCTCGTCGTCGAGGACGACCTGATTACGCCGACTGGGGGCAAGCCTCGAACGTGCCTGCGGATTCGGTGCCCCGCCGTCCGGCCCGGCCGCCGGAGCTTCCTTCGACGCGGCCCGGCCGTGCCTCGTGACCTCCCGGGAGCCGCTCCCGAAGCCGCCCTTCGGATTTCGTAGCCGCCGCCGGAATTGGGGAAGTCGCCTGGTCGGAGGCGAAACGGAGTGCACTCTTCCAGGCGATCCTGACGGCGGGACGGTCCCAAGTCCCCGCTACAGTCACCGCCCATGACGACACACGACCACCCCTCCTTCGCCGTCCACATCCCCGATGCGGAACTGGAGCCGGAGCCGCTCGACCCCGAACAGATCGTCTCGGGCACCCCCGAGGTGACCGGCAAGGTCCTCTGGGAGTCCGCCGACGGCAAGCAGGTGCGCGGCATCTGGCAGATCACCCCCGGAGTGGTGACCGACACCGAGGCGAACGAGCTCTTCGTCGTCGTCAGCGGTCGCGCCACCGTCGCCGTCGAGGGCGGTGCGACGCTGGAGATCGGGCCGGGCGACGCATGCGTGCTGCGCGAGGGGGACCGGACTACCTGGACGGTCCACGAGACGCTGCGCAAGGCGTACCACATCAGCCTCTAGGGGATGGGGCGTCGGCGGGCCGGCGGCCGGTGAACGAGCCCCGATCGCCTGGGTGGATATCGGATCCAGGAGGTTGGATCCGATATCCAATGACCGTCAGGCGGGCCGCCGCACCGCGCCCCGCACCGCCAATGCCGCCATCGGCAGCAGCAGACACGCACCCACCAGGTTCAGCCAGCCGTAGCCCGCCCGGGCGACGATCAGCCCCGCCGCAAGCCCGCCCACACCGGCGGCGGTGTTCATGATGAAGTCCGACAGGCCCTGGACCGCCGCCCGGGCGGCCTGCGGAACCGAGTCCGTGAGCAGGGCGGAGCCCGACACCAGGCCCGCCGACCAGCCGAGCCCCAGCACGAACAGGCCGGCCGCGGTCTGTCCGTGGCTCGGCCCCGCCGTGCCCGCGAGCAGCGCGGCGACCGAGAGCAGTCCGACCGCCAGGCCGATCACCGTGAGGCGGCCCAGCCGGTCGGACAGCCAGCCCATCACCGGGGAGAAGGCGTACATGCCCGCGATGTGTCCGCTGATGACCAGACCGATGAGCTGGATGCCCGCGCCGTGGTGGCTCAGCGCCACCGGAGTCATCGACATGATCGAGACCATCGCGGTGTGGGACACGGCCACGGTCACCAGCGCGAGACGGGCCCGCGAGGAATCCCGTACCGCTCGCATCCCCGCCCGGAGCGAACGCCCCTCGGCCGCCGCCTCGCTCTCCTCCGCACCCGACAGGGCGCGGGCCGTCAGCAGCGGGTCCGGGCGCAGCAGCAGCGCCACCATGACGGCGGCGACCAGGAACACCCCGGCGGCCCAGACGAACGGTCCGGCCGTCGCGGGGATGCCGAGGCCCGCCACGCTCTCCCCGGCCGGAGCGGCGACATTGGGCCCGAGGACGGCTCCGATCGTCGTCGCCCACACCACCGTGGAGATGGCCCGGCCCCTGCGGTCCGGCTCGGCCAGGTCCGCGGCCGCGAAGCGGGCGGCGAGGTTGGCCGAGGAGCCCGCGCCGAAGCCGACCAGGCCCGCGAGGAGCAGGGGGAAGTTGTCGGCGACCGCCCCGAGGACCACGACCCCGGCCCCCAGCGCGCCCACCAGATAGGCGAGCACGAGCCCCGGCCGCCGCCCGCGGGAGCCCATGAGGGAGGCGAGGGGCATGGCGAGCAGCGCGGGCCCGGCGACCGTAGCTGTCGAGGCGAGACCCGACAGCGCCTCCGTACCGCTGACCTCCTTGGCCAGGACCGCCGCGAGGGCGACACCGATGGCGATGCCGAGTCCGCCAAGGATCTGGCTGGCGATCAGCACGGCCTGGATGCGACGCCGGAGCGTCGGCGGTGCGGCGGCCGCGACGGGGGCGGATATCTCCGCCGCATCGGCGGCGTCAGGGGCGCTGGGGGTGTTGGTCACTGACGCGAGTGTGCCAGCCGTTCCGGCCGATGGGAACGCCAGCCCCCGGGTGCCCTCAGGGGCACCCGGGGACCCGGGGCCGCCTCAGAACAGTGGCTGCGGCAGCACGCCCTCCAGCGCCAGCAGCGTCCGCTTGGTCTCCAGGCCGCCCCCGAAGCCGCCGATCCCGCCGTCGCTCTCCACCACCCGGTGGCACGGCACGACCACCGGCAGTGGATTGGCGCCCATGGCCGCCCCCACCGCCTGGGCCGCGCCCGGCTGTCCGACCCGCCGGGCCAGGTCTCCGTACCCCACGACCGTCCCGAACGGCACGCCCTCCGCCAGCTCGCGCAGCACCTGGCGGTTGAATCCCGTCGTCAGCGTCCAGTCGAGGGCGAGATCGAAGTCCCGGCGCCCGCCCGCGAAGTACTCCCCGAGCTGCCGTATCGGCTCGGCGAGCCGGCCGGACTCGCTCCGCACCGGCTCCGCGCCGAGCTGACCGGCCAGCCGCCCGAGCGCCGCGTCCCGCACCGCCTCGTCGGCGTGGAAGACCACGCTCACCAGGCCGCGGTCGGTCGCCGCGAGCAGCAGCGGGCCGATGTCGCTCGCCACGACCGTCCATTCCACCGTGGTGTCCATGGAGATCACGGTACGACCGCCCACCGACATCGCCGCCGTCACGGCCCGGTCTCTTCTCGGTCTCGCCGAAGCCAAATCCCGGACCACATGGTCGTGCGGCCCCCCGCGCGCCATAATCTCGCCCCGATAGGACTACTCAGCGGTACCGACTGTTTTCGGACGACGTTGCACGACGGGTGGAGGGCACACGCTCATGCAGGGCACGGTCGACGGATTCAGCTACGGCCTCGTGACGCCGGTCGCCGCCTATCTCATGGCCTGCCTCGGTGGGGCCCTGGGGCTGCGCTGCACCATCAGATCGCTGCGTCACCGGGACACCTTCAAGGCCGGCTGGCTGGCCCTGGGGGCGACCGCGATAGGCACCGGCATCTGGACGATGCACTTCATCGCGATGATGGGCTTCTCCGTCCGGCAGGCCCCGATCAGCTACGACCGGCCCATCACCTTCGCGAGCCTGGCCGTCGCCGTCGTGATGGTCGGCATCGGCATCTTCATCGTCGGCTACCGCGGGGCCACCCCGCTCGCCCTGGTCACCGGCGGCACCATCACCGGCCTCGGCATCGCCACCATGCACTACCTCGGCATGGCGGGGATGCGTCTCCAGGGGCGCATCGAGTACGACACCCTCACCGTGGCGCTCTCCGTCGTCATCGCCGTCGTCGCGGCCACCACCGCCCTCTGGGCGGCCGTCTCGGTGCACGGATTTCTGGCCAGCCTCGGTGCGAGCCTGGTGATGGGCCTCGCCGTCAGTGGTATGCACTACACCGCCATGGCCGCCGTCAACGTCCATCTGCACGGCGACGGCGCCGTCGCCGGCACCGGCGACACCGCCACCTCGCTCCTCCTGCCGATGCTGATCGGCCCCGCCGTCTTCCTCCTGCTTGCCGCGGTCGTCGTCATGTTCGACCCGCTGCTCGTGATGGGCGACCCGGACTGGCAGCGCCCCGCCGCCCACAGCCCGCACCGTCCAGGAGTCCCCGCCCCGCGCCGCGCCCCCGGCTACGGCGAACCCGCGAACTGGTCCGCCCAGCGGCCCTCCGGCCGGGGCGGCCGCAAGGGAGCGGCCCGCGGCGGACACCGCTCCCAGGACTGGTAGGAACGGACCGCCGGGCGCCCGCCGAGCCGTTCCCGGCCCGACTGTCAGTGGCGGGTCGTACGGTGGTCACATGCGGCCCGTTTCCCAGATCGAACGTACGGTGGCGCCTTTCGAGGTCGTCAGCCCCTACCAGCCCAGCGGCGACCAGCCGACGGCCATCGCCGACCTCGAGCGGCGCATCCGCGCGGGCGAGAAGGACGTCGTCCTCCTCGGCGCCACCGGCACCGGCAAGTCGGCGACCACCGCCTGGATGATCGAGAAGCTTCAGCGCCCCACGCTGGTGATGGCGCCGAACAAGACACTGGCCGCCCAGCTGGCGAACGAGTTCCGCGAGCTCCTGCCGAACAACGCGGTCGAGTACTTCGTCTCGTACTACGACTACTACCAGCCCGAGGCGTACGTCCCGCAGTCGGACACCTACATCGAGAAGGACTCCTCGATCAACGAGGAGGTCGAGCGGCTGCGCCACTCCGCGACGAACTCCCTCCTCACCCGGCGCGACGTCGTCGTGGTCGCCTCCGTCTCCTGCATCTACGGCCTCGGCACGCCCCAGGAGTACGTGGACCGGATGGTCCCGCTCAAGGTCGGCGAGGAGATGGACCGCGACCAGCTGCTGCGCCGCTTCGTCGACATCCAGTACACCCGCAACGACGTGGCGTTCGCCCGGGGCACCTTCCGGGTCCGCGGCGACACCATCGAGATCTTCCCGGTCTACGAGGAGCTCGCGGTCCGCATCGAGATGTTCGGCGACGAGATCGAGGCGCTCTCCACGCTCCACCCCCTCACCGGCGAGGTCATCAGCGAGGACCGGGAGCTGTACGTCTTCCCCGCCAGCCACTACGTGGCGGGACCCGAGCGCATGGAGAAGGCGATCAACGGCATCGAGCGCGAGCTCGAGAGCCGGCTCGCCGAGCTGGACAAGCAGGGCAAGATGCTGGAGTCCCAGCGCCTGCGGATGCGCACCACGTACGACATCGAGATGATGCGCCAGATCGGCTCCTGCTCCGGCATCGAGAACTACTCGATGCACTTCGACGACCGCGAGCCCGGCTCCGCGCCCAACACGCTCCTCGACTACTTCCCCGAGGACTTCCTCCTCGTCATCGACGAGTCGCACGTCACCGTTCCGCAGATCGGCGCCATGTACGAGGGCGACGCCTCCCGCAAGCGCACCCTGGTCGACCACGGCTTCCGGCTGCCCTCCGCGCTCGACAACCGCCCGCTGAAGTGGGAGGAGTTCCAGAAGCGGATCGGCCAGACCGTCTACCTCTCGGCCACCCCCGGCACGTACGAGCTGTCCCGCGGCGACGGCTTCGTCGAGCAGATCATCCGCCCCACCGGCCTGGTCGACCCCCAGGTCGTCGTCAAGCCCACCGAGGGGCAGATCGACGACCTGGTCCACGAGATCCGGCTGCGCACCGAGAAGGACGAGCGGGTGCTGGTCACGACGCTCACCAAGAAGATGTCCGAGGACCTCACCGAATACTTCCTGGAGCTCGGCATCCAGGTCCGCTATCTGCACAGCGACGTCGACACCCTGCGCCGCATCGAGCTCCTGCGCGAGCTGCGCGCCGGCGAGTACGACGTCCTGGTCGGCATCAACCTGCTCCGCGAGGGCCTCGACCTGCCCGAGGTCTCCCTCGTCGCCATCCTCGACGCCGACAAGCAGGGCTTCCTGCGCTCCGGCACCTCGCTCATCCAGACCATCGGCCGCGCGGCGCGCAATGTCTCCGGCCAGGTCCACATGTACGCGGACACGATCACGCCGGCGATGGAGAAGGCCATCGACGAGACCAACCGGCGGCGTGAGAAGCAGATCGCGTACAACACGGCCAACGGCATCGACCCGCAGCCACTGCGCAAGAAGATCAACGACATCGTCGCCACCATCGCGCGCGAGGAGGTCGACACCGAGGAGCTGCTGGGCACCGGCTACCGCAACGAGAAGGACGCCAAGGGTGCCAAGGCGCCCGTGCCCTCACTCGCCGCGCACTCCACCAAGGCCAAGGGCAAGGGCAAGGCGGGCTCCACGGTCGAGCTCGGCGACCGGCCGGCCGCCGAACTGGCCGCGATCATCGAGGAGATGACCGACCGGATGCGGGCCGCGGCGGCGGAGCTGCAGTTCGAGGTGGCCGCGCGGTTGCGTGACGAGGTGGGCGAGCTGAAGAAGGAGTTGCGCCAGATGAGGGAGGCGGGGCTGGCCTGACGCCCGGGGTGGCTTGAGCCGCCTGTGTGTTGCAAGACCGACACAAAACGCGACCGCGTCTGCTGCGTTGTCACCGCCCCTGCGTAGGGTGCTGGCAACCGCACGCACAGCAGAGGGCGGCCGCGGGGATCGCTAGGAGAGGGGACAGCGCGTGACGGTCAACATGACCAAGGGTCAGGCCATCAACCTGGAGAAGCAGGGCGGGGGCAGCCTGACGTCCGTACGGATGGGGCTCGGCTGGCAGGCGGCGCCCCGTCGCGGTCTGTTCGGCTCGCGGACCCGCGAGGTCGACCTGGACGCCTCCGCGGTGCTCTTCGCCGACAAGCAGCCGGTGGACGTGGTCTTCTTCCGCCACCTCGTGAGTGACGACGGCTCGGTCCGGCACACCGGTGACAACCTGGTGGGCGGCGCCGGCCAGGGTGGCGACGACGAGTCGATCCTGGTCGACCTCCAGCGCGTCCCCGTCCACATCGACCAGATCGTCTTCACGGTGAACTCGTTCACCGGCCAGACGTTCCAGGAGGTGCAGAACGCGTTCTGCCGGATCGTCGACGAGACGAACGGCCAGGAGCTCGCGCGCTACACCCTGGACGGCGGCGGCCAGTACACCGCGCAGATCATGGCGAAGGTGCACCGGGCCGGCTCCGGCTGGCAGATGACCGCCTTGGGCAACCCGGCCAACGGCCGGACGTTCCAGGACCTCATGCCCGCGATCCTGCCGCACCTGTAGGCCGGCACCGCAGGCGCACCCACAGCTCCCGGAGGCGGCAGGCCACCGGGAGCTGTCCCACATGATCCGCCCGTAGTCCGCACAGACGGAACGAAGCAAGCCGAGGGGACAGAGTCGATGACGGCCGAGCTGGTCCGGGGGCAGAACCATGCCCTGCCCGACACCCGACTGGAGATCCGGGTCTCGGCCGGCCATCCGGTCGTCGCCGGCGCCACCCTCGGCGACGAGCGGGGCACGGTCCCCGGCGTCGAGTGGATCGCCCACCCGGGCTCGCCCTCGCTGCCCGGTGTGGAGGTCTCCCAGCAGGCCGCCGCCGACCACCGCCTCGCCGTGGATCTGGAAGCGCTGCCGACCGCCGTGCACCGCGTCTCCGTCCTCCTGGCGCTCCCCGTCGGCGTCGGCGGCCCGGCCCGCTTCGGCGCCGTCGCGGCCCCCTTCGTCGCCGTCACCGCCCTCGACGGCACCGAGATCGCCAGCTATACGATCACCGGCCTCGACCGCGAATCCGCCGTCGTCGCCCTGGAGCTGTACCGCCGCCAGGGCGTCTGGAAGGTCCGCGCCATGGGCCAGGGTTACGAGGGCGGCCTGGCCGCGATGCTCGGCGACCAGGGCCTGGAGCGCCCCGCCGACCTGGCGGCGTCGATCCTGGAGGCCGTGGCCCGGGGCCTGGCCCGCTCGGTCTCCGCCCCGCCCCCGCGCGTCCCCGAGACGGAGCGCGTGCGCCACGCGGCGCCCACGACGGGGTCGGACCCCATGCCCGGGTCCGACCCTGCGCGCGGACCCCAACCGACGCGCGCGCCCGATCCCGCGCCGACCGTGCCGGTGACGCCCCCGCAGGCGCCCACGGGCGGCACCGGCGGCCCGATCAGCTACGCCCACCCCCGCCGTGCGACGCCGGCCCCGGAGCCGCAGCAGGGGCCTCCCGTCCCCGTCGCGGGCGACGCCAGCGGCTGGTCCATGGACGAGCGGCTCTACAACCAGGTGTGGGGCATGTTCGAGGACCTGGCGCGCAGCACCGCCGCGTACCGCAGCGCCTGCGACTTCGCCGAGTCCCGCCTCGACCAGGAGCTCGACCGCGCGCTCTCCGACCCGCGCAGCCGCATCGGCGGCGCGGGGGACGCCGCCCGCGAGGCGGCCCGCGCCAAGCACGACGAGCTCACCGCCCGCGCCAAGGAAGCCCTCGACCGGGACCTCGCCCAGCTCGTCGCCGAGTCCGAGGTCGTCGAACCGGCGCTGCCCGCCGCCTTCGCCCGCTGGGACAACCCCGTCTGGCATGCGTACCGCGTCCCCATGGAGGTGCCGATGGCGCTGCGCCTGGGCGACCTCCATCTGCCCGAGCGGACCGACCTGCGCATCCCGATGCTCGTCAGGCTCCCGCTCGAGCGCGGGCTCTGGGTGGACTCCGGACGCGGCCACTCCGAGGCGGCCGGACTCCTCGACGAGGCCGAGCTGCGCCGGCTCGCCCTGGACACGGCCGTCGCCCATGCCGCCCGGCTCCTCGCCGTGTACCCGTCCGATGAGTTCGCCGTCCACGTCGTCGACCCGGCGGGCTCCGGAGCCGCCGCACTCGCCCCGCTCGTCGAGGCGGGCGTCCTGGCCGGGCCCCCGGCCGCCGGGGCGGCCGGGGTCTCCGCCGTCCTCGCGCGGCTGACCGAGCGCGTCGACCTGGTCCAGATGGCGCTGCGGGCGGGAGCCCCCGACGCGCTGCCGCCCGGCATGGACACCGCCGAGCAGCTTCTGATCGTCCACGACTTCCCGCACGGCTTCGACGACCGGGCGGTCACCCAGCTCCGCTACCTCGCGGACGAGGGGCCGGCCGTCGGCGTCCATCTCATGCTGGTGGCGGACCGCGAGGACGCCTCCGCGTACGGCCCGGTGCTCGACCCGCTGTGGCGTTCCCTGCTGCGGATCACACCCGTTGCCGACGACCACCTCGCCGATCCGTGGGTCGGCCACGCCTGGACGTACGAGCCGCCCCGCTTCCCGCCGGGCAGCGCGGTGCTCCGTCAGGTCCTCGCCCAGGTGGCCGACGCCCGTCGGCAATGGGGCCGCTGACCTGCCTTCTTGGGACCTCTTTACCCTGTCCTTTACCTTCTCTTGGTTCTTCGGGTAGTCTTCTCGGCGCGGAGGGGAGTACTCCCCAAGCGCGGCGTTCCCGTCAATACGGACGGACCATGACCGGTCTGATCCCGGGGCGTCGGCCCGGCCCCGTCATGTACGGGCCCGGGTGGAAGAGACCTCCGGCAGCGACGACGCTGATCAAGTAGCCGTACGACGCCGGAGGCGCAGTGGACGTTTCGACGACTCTCTGGGTGCTGACCATTCTCGGTCTGAGCGCCCTCATCGCGATCGACTTCTTCATCGGGCGCAAGCCCCATGACGTGTCGGTCAAGGAAGCCGGAATCTGGACGATCGTCTGGATCGCCCTGGCCGCACTCTTCGGCATCGGACTGGCGGTCTTCGGCAACAGCCAGGCGTCCGGCGAGTTCTTCGCCGGATTCATCACCGAGAAGTCGCTGAGTGTCGACAACCTCTTCGTCTTCGTCCTGATCATGGCGAAGTTCTCGGTGCCCTCGCACCTCCAGCAGCGCGTGCTGCTCGTCGGTGTGCTGATCGCCCTGGTCCTGCGCGCGATCTTCATCGCCGCCGGCGCCACGATCATCGCCAGCTTCTCCTGGGTCTTCTACATCTTCGGCGCGTTCCTGATCTACACCGCGTGGAAGCTCATCAAGGAGGCGCGCGCCGGCGAGGACGAGGACGACTGGGAGGAGAACCGTCTCCTCAAGTCGGTCGAGAAGAAGTTCGGCGTCGCGGACAAGTACCACGGCACGAAGCTCTTCATCAAGGTCAACGGCAAGCGGGTGCTGACCCCGCTGATGGTCGTCATGCTCGCCATCGGCACGACCGACGTCCTCTTCGCCCTCGACTCGATCCCGGCGATCTTCGGCCTGACCCAGGACCCGTACATCGTCTTCACCGCCAACGCCTTCGCGCTGATGGGTCTGCGGCAGCTGTACTTCCTGATCGGCGGACTGCTCAAGAAGCTGGTCCACCTCAGCTACGGCCTGTCGGTGATCCTCGGCTTCATCGGTGTGAAGCTGGTGCTGCATGCCCTGCACGAGTCCGGGGTCCACGTCCCCGAGATCTCCATCCCGTTCTCGCTCGCGGTCATCGGTGGTGTCCTCGTCGTCACCACGATCACCAGCCTCATCGCCTCCAAGAAGCAGGCGGAGCGCGAGGCCGCCGAAGCGGCGGCCGAGGTGCCGGCCGAGGCGCCGGCGGCGAAGTCCGGCGAGACCGAGAAGGACAGCGTCGACGCCTGACCGGGCCTCGGCACCAGAACGCACCGCGGCCGGTGCGGGCGGCACACCACCGCC
>NZ_JBHWBS010000111.1:0-25552 GCF_042735655.1 Streptomyces sp. NPDC059567
GATCACTGCGGTGGGTGATGTGGATGCGGATGGTTCGGGGGTGGTGCCGTTTGGTGGTCCGGTGGCCAATACGCGGATGTTTGTGCTGGATGAGTCTTTGTGTCCGGTGGCTCCGGGTGTGGCTGGTGAGTTGTATGTGGGTGGGGTGCAGTTGGCGCGTGGATATGTGGGGCGTGCGGGGCTGACTGCTGAGCGGTTTGTGGCTGATCCGTTTTCGTCGGGTGGGGGACGGCTTTATCGCACGGGTGATGTGGTGCGGTGGACGGCCGGGGGTGAGCTGGTTTTTGTGGGGCGTGCGGATGAGCAGGTGAAGATCCGTGGGTTCCGTATCGAGCCGGGTGAGGTCCGGTCGGTGGTGGCGGGTTGTCCGGGTGTCGGGCGGGCGGCTGTGGTGGTGCGTGAGGAGGTTGTGGGGGATCCGCGTCTGGTCGCCTATGTGGTGGCGGGCGGGGAGTCGTCTGTTGATCTTCCGGTTCGCGTGCGTGAGTTCGTGGCTGGTCGGCTTCCGGGGTACATGGTTCCGTCGGCGGTCGTGGTCCTGGACGTGCTGCCGTTGACGGTGAACGGCAAGCTCGACCACAAGGCCCTGCCGGCGCCCGAGTACGCCACCACCGACAGCCGAAGCCCGTCCACGCTCCAGGAAGAACTGCTGTGCGGCGTCTTCGCACAGGTCCTCGGACTTGAGGAAGTGGGCGTCGACCACGACTTCTTCGCCCTCGGCGGGCACTCCCTCCTCGCCGTCCGCCTGATCAGCCGTATCCGTTCGGTCCTCGGCCTCGAAGTGCCCCTGCGGACCCTCTTCGAGGCACCGACCGTCGCCGCTCTCGCCGGCCGCCTCGCCGGCGCCGTGACCGCACGTACCGCGCTCACGGCCGGTCAGCGCCCGGAGCGGATCCCCCTCTCGTTCGCCCAGCGCCGCCTGTGGTTCATCGGCCAGCTCGAGGGCCCGAGCGCCACCTACAACGTGCCGGTGTCCCTGCGCCTTTCAGGAGGTGTCGATCGCGACGCGCTCGGCGCGGCCCTGCGTGACGTGATCGGGAGGCACGAGGTACTGCGTACGGTCTTCGACGTCGCGGACGGTGAGCCGTACCAGCGGATCCTGGACCTGGAGGACCTGGCCTGGGAGCTGTCGGTCGCCGAGGTGGCCCCGGCGGATCTGGCCGCCGCGATCGGGGAGGCCGAGAAGTACGCCTTCGACCTCTCGGTCGAGGCACCGATCCGTACCTGGCTGTTCGACGCCGGTCCCGACGAGCAGGTGCTCGTCGTCGTCGTCCACCACATCGCCGGTGACGGCTGGTCCATGGGACCGCTCGCCCGTGACGTCTCGGTCGCCTACGCGGCACGCCGCGAGGGCCGGGCACCCGAGTGGGAGCCGCTGCCGGTCCAGTACGCCGACTACGCGCTCTGGCAGCGCGAGCTGCTCGGCGACGAACGGGACGCGGACAGTCTGATCTCCGGCCAGGTCGCCCACTGGCGCCAGGCGCTGGCCGACGCTCCGGTCGAGCTCGAGCTGCCGTTCGACCGGCCGCGCCCGACGGTCGCGTCCCACCTGGGCCACAGCGTTCCGCTGAGCGTCCCCGCCGAGGTGCACGGCCGGCTCGTCGAGGTGGCGCGTGCCGAGGGCGTGACCACGTTCATGGTGCTGCAGGCCGCGCTGGCGATGCTGCTCTCGAAGCTGGGGGCGGGGACCGACATCCCGATCGGCTCGGCGAACGCGGGCCGTACGGACGAGGCCCTGGACGACCTCATCGGCTTCTTCATCAACACCTTGGTCGTCCGCGCGGACCTGTCCGGTGACCCGACCTTCCGCGAGGTCCTCGACCGGGTCCGTGAGAAGAGCCTGGCGGCGATGGCCCACCAGGACGTGCCGTTCGAGAAGCTGGTGGAGGAACTGGCCCCCGCCCGTTCGATGGCCCGGCACCCGCTCTTCCAGACCGTCCTCACCCTGCAGAACACGATCGATGCCGTGCTCGACCTGCCCGGAGTACGGACGGGCGCGGCGCCCGCCGCGGCCGACGAGGCGGCTTCGGGTCGTACGGCGGTCAAGTTCGACCTGGACGTCATGGTCACCGAGGCCTTCGACACCGACGGCGCCCCGGCCGGCCTCGGCGGCTCGGTCACCGTCGCCGCCGACCTGTTCGACGCCGTATGGGCGGGCAGGATCGCCGACGCGTGGGCCACACTCCTGGATCTCCTGTCGCACGACCCGGGCCGGCGCCTCAGCACCCTTGAGGTGCTGGCTGAGGACGAGCGTCGGCGGGTGCTGGTCGGCTGGAACGACACGGCGTCGGATGGTTCGGCGGGGCTTGTGCACGAGCTGTTCGAGGCGAGGGCCGCGGCCGCGCCGGATGCGGTGGCGGTCGTGTCGGAGGGTTCCGGTGTCTCGTATGGGGAGTTGGATGCGCGGGCGAATCGGATTGCGCATTACCTGATCGGTCAGGGCATCGGTGCGGAGTCGGTGGTGGGTCTGTGTCTGCCGCGTGGTGTGGACATGGTCGCGGGCATTCTGGGTGTGTGGAAGGCGGGTGCGGGTTACCTGCCGGTGGATCCGGCGCAGCCGACGGACCGGATCGCGTTCATGCTGCGGGACAGCCGGGCCGCGCTGGCGCTGACGACCGAGGAGATCCTGGACGAGCTGCCGGCCGGCCGTTCGCGTCTGGTTGCGATCGACGACACGTTCGTGGAGATGCAGCTGGCGGCGGCCTCGACCGATCGTCCCGGGCGTCGTGTCGCGTCGGAGTCTTTGGCGTATGTCATCTACACCTCGGGTTCGACGGGTCAGCCCAAGGGTGTGGCTGTGACTCATGGCGGTCTTGCGAACTATGTGGGATCCGTTCCCGAGCGGGTGGGCTTTGGTCGGCCCGGCGCGCGGTACGCGCTGCTGCAGGCGCAGGCGACGGACCTCGGCAACACCGTGGTCTTCGCCAGCCTCGCGACCGGTGGTGAGCTGCATGTTCTCGATGAGGGTGCGGTCACTGATCCGCGGGCGGTGGCGTCGTATCTCTCCGAGCACCGGATCGATCACTTCAAGGCGGTGCCTTCTCACCTGGCCGCGCTGTCGGCGGCTGGTGGTGTGGAAGGCGTCCTGCCGACCGGGTCGCTGGTTCTGGGTGGTGAGGCTGCCTCGCCGGTGTGGCTGCGGGAGCTGCTGGCCGCTGCCGGTGAGCGTGAGGTCCACAACCACTACGGGCCGACCGAGACCACGATCGGTGTCGCCACGGCACGGCTGACCCCGGAGCGGGTCGCCGGGGAG
This sequence comes from Streptomyces sp. NPDC059567, assembly GCF_042735655.1. Lineage (NCBI taxonomy): Bacteria > Bacillati > Actinomycetota > Actinomycetes > Kitasatosporales > Streptomycetaceae > Streptomyces > Streptomyces sp. NPDC059567. The sequence continues at coordinate 3,254 of NZ_JBHWBS010000111.1, forward strand.
GCGGTGCCGGTCGGATCTCCGATCGCCAACACCCGCTTCTACCTGCTGGACGCGTACCTGCAGCCGGCTCCGATCGGAGTGGTCGCGGATCTGTATGTCTCGGGTGCGCAGTTGGCGCGTGGCTACCTGGGGCGTGGGGCTCTGACGGCCGAGCGGTTCGTGGCCAACCCCTACGAGCCCGGGATGCGGATGTATCGGACGGGTGACCGGGCGAAGTGGACGGCGGACGGCCAGGTGGTCTTCCTGGGCCGGGCCGACGACCAGGTCAAGATCCGCGGCTTCCGTATCGAGCCGGGTGAGGTGCAGGGTGTGCTGACCGGGCATCCGCTGGTGGACCAGGCCGCCGTGGTCGCCCGTGAGGACGTCCCGGGCGACCGCAGGCTCGTCGCCTATGTCGTTCCGAACGACCGGTACGAGGGCGGTGATGAGCTTCCGGCGTCTGTTCGGCAGTTCGTGGGGCAGCGGCTGCCGGAGCACATGGTGCCGTCGGCGGTCGTGGTCCTGGACGGGCTGCCGCTGACGGGCAACGGCAAGCTGGACCGCAAGGCCCTGCCCGCACCTGACCTCGCGGCTGTCGCGGGGGCGGGCCGGGCCCCGGCAGACGTGCGCGAGGAGATCCTCTGCGCCGCGTTCGCCGAGGTCCTGGATCTGGAGAGCGTCGGCGTCGACGACGACTTCTTCGAGCTGGGCGGCCACTCGCTGGTGGCCGTACGCCTCGTCGAGATCCTGCGGGGGCGCGGCGTCTCCGTCTCCGTGCGCACCCTGTTCGACAACCCGACCGTGGCATCGCTCGCCGCGTCCGCCGGTACGGAGCAGGTCGTCGTCCCCGACAACCTCATCCCGGCCGGAGCCACCGAGATCACGCCCGCCATGCTGCCGCTCGTCGAACTGACCGTGGACGAAGTCGCCGTGGTGGTCGCCTCCGTCGACGGCGGCGCGGCCAACGTGAAGGACGTCTACCCGCTCGCCCCGCTCCAGGAGGGCCTGCTCTTCCACCACCGGCTGGCGGACGGCGGCGACGACGCGTACGTCATGCCGGCGGTCCTCGAGTTCGACTCGCGGGCCCGGCTCGACGCCTTCACCGACGCGCTGCGGCGGGTGGTGGAGCGGCACGACATCTACCGGACCTCCTATGTGTGGGAGGGGTTGCGCGAGCCCGTGCAGGTGGTGTGGCGCGAGGCCCCTCTGGCCGTGACGGAGGTCGTCCTGGACCCGCACGGCACCGACCCGGTCGCCGAACTCGTCGAGGCGGGCGGTGCTCGCATGGACCTGGGCCGGGGCCCGCTGATCGACCTGCACGTCGCGGCAGTCCCCGCAGGGACCGAACCGGAGCACTGGTTCGCGCTCATCCGCGCCCACCACATGGTGCGCGACGGCACGGCCCTCGAAGTGCTTCTGGAGGAGGTCACCGCCTTCCTCGACGGTCGCGGCGACCAGCTGCCCGAGCCGCTGCCGTTCCGCAACTTCGTCGCCCAGGCGCGCGGCGGCGTGGCCCTCTCCGAGCACGAGCGGTACTTCGCCGAGCTGCTCGGCGACGTCACGGAGCCCACGGCCCCCTTCGGCCTGACGGATGCGCGCGGCGACGGCGCCTCGCTCGCCCGGGCCCGTGTCGCGGCCGCCCCCGAACTGGCGGGGCGGCTGCGGGAAGTGGCGCGGCGGGCGGGCGTCAGCGCGGCGACCGTGCTGCACGTGGCCTGGGCCCGGGTCCTGGCCGCGGTCAGCGGCCGGCAGGACGTGGTGTTCGGCACGGTCCTGTTCGGCCGTATGAACGCGGGCGTCGGGGCCGACCGGGTGCCGGGCCCGTTCATCAACACGCTTCCCGTACGTGTTCCCACGGCCCGGCTCGGCGTGCTCGGGGCGATCACCGCGATGCGCGGCCAGCTCGCCCGGCTCCTGGAGCACGAGCACGCGCCGCTGGTCGTGGCGCAGCGTGCAGCCGACCTGGAGGGTGACACCCCCCTGTTCACCGCCTGCCTCAACTACCGGCGGAGCATCGGCGAGGACCTGGACGAACGCTGGAACGCGTCCCTGCCGGGCACCAGGCTGCTGTTCACCCGCGAGCGAACCAACTATCCGCTCGCCCTGCTCGTCGACGACGACGGCGACGGCCTGGAGCTGATCGTCGACGCCGTCGCCCCGATCGACCCGGCCACCGTCGCCGCCCTGGTCCGCACCGCCGTCGAGGAACTGGTGGACGCCGCCGAGCAGGCCCTGGACGGCGCGGCCGACCTGCCGCTGAGCACGGTCGGTGTGCTGGTCGGCGACGAGCGCCACCGGGTCCTCACCGAGTGGAACGACACGACGGCGGACGTGGCGCCCGCGACGGTGCCCGAGCTGTTCGCGGCGCGGGTCCGTCAGTCGCCGGACGCGGTCGCCGTGGCCTCCGACGGCGCCGAGCTGACGTACGCGGAGCTGGACGCCCGGGCCAACCGGCTCGCCCGGTTCCTGACCGGGCGGGGTGTCGGCCCCGAGTCGGTGGTCGCGGTGGTGCGGGAGCGCGGTGTCGAGCTGATCGTCACCCTCATCGGCATCCTCAAGGCGGGCGGCGCCTATCTGCCCGTCGACCCGGAGTACCCGGCGGAGCGCATCGCGTTCATGCTGAGGGAGTCGGGCGCGGTGGCGGTCCTGGCGTCGGCGCTGTGCGCGCCGGTCGTCCCGGGCGACACCGAGGCGCCGGTCCTCGTCCTCGACGATCCGGATCTCGCGACGGAGATCGGGGCGCTGGACGCCGGAGTCCTCGACGAAGCGGATCGGAGCGGCCGGCTGCGGCCCGCCCATCCCGCGTACATGATCTTCACTTCGGGTTCGACGGGCCGGCCCAAGGGTGTGATCGTCACGCACACCGGCGTCGCCAGTCTGGTGACCGCACAGATCGAGCGGTTCGATGTCGGCGCCGGCAGCCGGGTCCTCCAGTTCGCCTCGCCGGGCTTCGACGCGGCGACCTGGGAACTCGTCATGGCGCTGTGCTCGGGCGCCCGCCTGGTGGTGGCGCCCGCCGAGACGCTGCTCCCGGGCGGCGGACTCGCCGAACTCGTGGCGCGCCAGGGGGTCACGCACGCCACACTGCCGCCCGCCGTCCTGGCCGTACTGGAACCCGAGGACCTCGCCCCGGTCACCACCCTGGTGTCGGCCGGTGAGGCGCTCGGCGGCGAACTGGTCGCCCGCTTCTCGCGCGGCCGCCGCTTCGTCAACGCGTACGGCCCGACCGAGACGACCGTGTGCGCGACCATGTCGGACGCGCTCGACGAAGACGACGACCGGCCCGGCATCGGCACGCCGATCACCAACTCCCGGGTGTACGTGCTCGACGAGAGCCTCAACCCGGTCCCCGCCGGCGTGGACGGCGAGCTGTACGTCGCGGGCGCCGGGCTCGCCCGCGCCTATGTGGGCCGCCCCGCACTGACCGCCGAGCGATTCGTGGCCTCGCCCTTCGACGGGGCGGGCGAGCGGCTCTACCGCACGGGCGACCGGGTGCGCTGGACATCCGACGGCCGGCTGGTGTTCGCCAGCCGCGTCGATGACCAGGTCAAGATCCGAGGCTTCCGTGTCGAGCCGGGGGAGGTCCAGGCCGTCCTGGCCGCTCATCCCGGCGTGAAGCAGGCCGCCGTCGTCGTCCGAGAGGACGACACGGGCGGCAGGCGCCTGGTCGGCTACGTCGTTCCCGCCGCATCCGACGGGAACGAACTGGACGCCGACGTACGGCAGTTCGCCGAGAGGCGGCTGCCCGCGCACATGGTGCCCTCCGCCTTCGTCGTCCTCGACGCCCTGCCCCTGACACCCAACGGCAAGGTGGACCTCAGGGCCCTGCCCGACACCGGACCCGTCGCGCGCACCGGCCGCGCGCCCGCCACCGAGCGGGAGAAGGTCCTGTGCGCGGCGTTCGCCGAGGTCCTCGGTCTGACGGACGTGGGCGTCGACGACGACTTCTTCGCCCTCGGCGGGCACTCCCTGCTCGCCGCCCGCCTCACGAGCCGTCTGCGAACGGTGCTCGGGGTCGAGGTGCCCCTGCGGGTGCTCCTCAGTGCGCGGACGGTGTCCGGGCTCGTACGACAGCTTGGAAATGTGAGCTCTGCTAGGCCCGCGCTGCGGCCGATGCGTAACCAGGAGGAGTCCTGATGATCCCGTTGTCATTCGCGCAGCGTCGGCTGTGGTTCATCTCCCAGTTGGAGGGGCCGAGTTCCGCCTACAACATCCGCGTCGCGCAACGCCTGACAGGCGCCGTGGACCCCGAAGCGCTCGACGCCGCCCTGCGGGACGTCATCGGCCGCCACGAGATCCTGCGCACCGTGTACGGCGTCGCGGCCGGTGAGCCCTACCAGCGCGTCCTGAAGGCCACCGACCTGGACTGGCGCCTGACGGCCGCCGACGTCCCCCCGGCCGACCTGGACGGGGAGATCGCGGCCGCCGTCGGCCACGCCTTCGACCTGACCGCCGAACTCCCCGTCAGGGCGTGGCTGTTCACCACGGCACCCGACGAGCACGTGCTCGTCATGGTCGTCCACCACATCGCGGGCGACGGCTGGTCCATGGGACCGCTGGCCCGTGACCTGTCCACGGCCTACGCGTCCCGCACCAAGGGCACGCCCCCGGCCTGGGAACCGCTGGCCGTGCAGTACGCCGACTACGCACTGTGGCAGCGCGAGCTCCTCGGCGACGAGAGCGACCCGGAAAGCCTGTTCTCCCGGCAGACCGCTCACTGGCGCTCGGCACTCGCGGACGTGCCGGAGGAGCTGCGGCTGCCGTACGACCGGACCCGCCCGGCCGTCCTCGGGCACACCGGCCACACGGTTCCCTTCGAGCTGCCCGCTCCGGTCCACGCGCGCCTCGCCGAGATCGCGCTGGCCGAAGGCGTCACCCTGTTCACCGTGCTTCAGGCCGCGCTCGCCGTGACCCTGTCCCGGCTCGGCGCGGGCACCGACATCCCGATCGGCTCCGTCAACGCGGGCCGCGGCGACGAGGCACTCGACGACCTGGTCGGCTTCTTCGTCAGCACCCTCGTGGTGCGCACCGACCTGTCGGGCGACCCGACGTTCCGTGAACTCCTCGCCCGTGTCCAGGAAGCGAGCCTGTCGGCCTTCGAGCACCAGGACGTTCCCTTCGAGAAGCTGGTCGAGGAGCTCGCCCCGACCCGCTCCCTGGCCAGGCACCCGCTGTTCCAGGTCATGCTGATGCTCCAGAACACCGGCGACGCGGCCCTCCGACTGCCGGGCGTCCACGCCGAGCCGGTGCCCACCGGCAACTCCGCCGCCAAGTTCGACCTGGAGGTCGGGGTCGGCGAGACGTTCGAGGAGAGCGGCGCCCCGGCCGGGCTGCGCGGCTCCCTCATCGGCGCCGCCGACCTGTTCGACGCCGAATCCGTACAGGGGATCGCCGACCGGCTCGCCCGCGTCGCCGAGGCCCTCGCCGCCGACCCCGGCACCCGCGTCGGCGACGTACGGCTCCTGGACGACGCCGAACTGCACCAGGTCCTCTCCGAATGGAACGACACCGACACGAACGTCCCGGCCGCCACGCTGCCGGACCTCTTCGAGGCCCAGGTGGCCCGTACCCCCGACGCGATCTCCCTCGTCGACGGCGAGGACTCGTACACCTACGCCGAACTCGACTCACGCGCCGACCAGTTGGCGCACCTCCTCGCCGACCGCGGCGTCGGCCCCGAGGCGGTCGTCGCCGTCGTGATGGAGCGCGGAGCGGACCTGGTCGCGTCGCTGCTCGCCGTGGTCAAGGCCGGCGGCGCCTATCTGCCGGTCGACCCGGAGTACCCCGAAGAGCGCATCGCCCACATGCTCGCCGACGCGCGCCCCGTCTGCGTGCTCACCGACCTCGCCTGCGCCCCCGCGATACCCCCGACCGACACGTCCGTGATGGTCCTCGACGGCGAGCTCGCCACGTGCGAAGCGGCCACACGGCTCGGCCGCGCGGCCCTGCTCCCGCAGCACCCCGCGTACGTCATCCACACCTCCGGCTCGACCGGCCGCCCCAAGGGCGTCGTCGTCGGCCACCAGGCCCTCGTCAACCACCTGTACGCCGCCGCCGAGCGCGTGCCGCTCGGCGCGGGCGACCGACTGGTCGCCGTCACCACGGTCTCCTTCGACATCGCGGCCCTGGAACTCTTCCTGCCGCTCGTGGGCGGAGCCACCGTCGTCCTCGCCGACCGTGACACCGTCCGGGACCCCCACGCCCTCCTCGACCTCGTTCGTACCAGCGGCGCGACCGCCCTGCAGGCCGTACCCTCCCTGTGGCGCGCGCTCCTGGACGCAGGTGACTGGCCCGCATCCGCACGCGCCCTCGTCGGCGGCGAGGCCATGCCCCAGGAACTGGCCGCCGAGCTGCACGCCATCGGCGCGCGTGCCGTGAACCTGTACGGGCCCACCGAAGCCACCATCTGGGCCACCTCCGCCCCGGTCACCGAAGGCCCCGTCCTCATCGGCCGGCCCTTCGCCAACACCCGCGCCTACGTCCTCGACGACCGGCTGCGGCCGGTGGCCCCCGGCGCCACGGGAGAGCTCTACCTCGCGGGCGCCCAGCTGGCCCGCGGATACCTGGGCCGAGCTGCCCTGACCGCCGAACGGTTCGTCGCATCCCCGTTCGTCCCCGGCGGGCGGCTCTACCGCACCGGCGACGTCGCCCGCATCCGTCCCGGCGGCGCCCTGGAATGCCTGGGCCGCACCGACGGCCAGGTCAAGGTCCGCGGCTTCCGGATCGAGCTGGGCGAGGTCGAGGCCGTCCTCGAACGCCACGCCCGGGTCGCCCGCGCCGTCGCCGTCGTCCGCGAGGACGCCCCGGGCGACGCCCGGCTCGTGGCCTACACGACACCCGTCAGTGGAGAGGAGGGAGAACTCGATGGCGCAGAGCTACGAGCCCACGTGGGCGCGAGCCTGCCGGGTTACATGGTGCCGTCTGCGGTGCTGGTGCTGGACACACTGCCGCTGACCGCCAACGGGAAGCTCGACCGCAAGGCCCTGCCCGCGCCCGACTACGCCACGAGCGCGGGCAGGGGCCCGGCCGACCTGCGCGAGGAGCTGTTGTGCGCGGTCTTCGCCGAGGTGCTCGGCCTGGCGAACGTCGGCGTCGACGACGACTTCTTCGCCCTCGGCGGCCACTCGCTGCTGGCCGTTGAACTCACGGGCCGGGCCCGGGCCGTCCTGGGCATCGACGTGCCCGTGCGCGCGCTGTTCCAGACCCCGACCCCGGCCGGCCTCGCCGCCTCGGCGAACACCATCCGGATCGCCGTCCCCCCCAACCTGATCCCGGCGGACGCGACCGCGATCACCCCCGGGATGCTGCCGCTTGCCGATCTGACCGCCGACGAGATCGCCGCCGTCGTCGCCACCGTCGACGGCGGCGCGGCGAACGTCGCCGACATCTACCCGCTCGCCCCCCTCCAGGAAGGCCTGCTCTTCCACCACCTGCTCGCCGACGGCGGCCAGGACGCCTACGTCCAGCCCACCGTCCTCGCCTTCGACACGAGGGAGCGGCTGGACGCGTTCACCGACGCGCTGCGCCGCGTCGTGGAGCGCCACGACATCCTGCGCACCTCCCTCGTGTGGGAAGGCCTGCGCGAGCCGGTCCAGGTCGTATGGCGCGACGCCGCCCTGCCCGTCACCGAGGTCACCCTCGACGGAGACGACGACCCCGTCGAGCAGCTGCTCGCCCTGGGCGGCACCGCCATGGACCTGACCCGGGCCCCGCTGCTCGGACTGCACGTCACGGCCGACCCCGCCGGAGGCCGCTGGCTCGCCCTCGTCCGGGCCCACCACGCGGTGCAGGACCATGAGGCCCTCGCGGTCGTCCTCGACGAAGTACGGGCCTTCCTCGCGGGGCGCGGAGCAGAACTGCCCGAGCCCGCCCGCTTCCGCGGCTTCGTGGCCCGGATCCGTACGGGCCTCCAAGGCGCCGACCACGAGACGTACTTCGCCGAACTGCTCGGCGACGTCACCGAACCCACCGCTCCCTACGGCCTGATGGACGTACGCGGCGACGGTGCCGGATCGTCCCGGGCCCGCCTCCCCATCGCACCCGAACTCACCCGCCGCCTGCGCGACGTCTCCCGCAGCCTCGGCGCGAGCCCCGCCACCGTCCTGCACCTCACCTGGGCCCGCGTCCTGGCCTCCGTCAGCGGCCACGACGACGTGGTCTTCGGCACCGTCCTGTCCGGGCGCATGAGCGCCCCCGCCGGCGGCGGTCAGGCTCCGGGCCCGTACGTCAACATGCTGCCCGTGCGCGTGCGCACCGGCGAACTCGACGCCCGCGCCGCGCTGTCCGCGCTCCGCGAGCAGCTCGCCCGGCTCGTCGAGCACGAGCACGCGCCGCTCGCCACCGCCCAGCGGGCCGGTGGTGTCACCGGCGACACGCCCCTGTTCACCTCCCTGTTCAACTACCGGCGCGGCGCCGGCGGCGACCAGGAACTCGACGGCATTCGCACCCTCCTCGCCCGGGAACGCTCCAACTACCCCCTCGCCGTCTCCGTCGACGACAACGGCGAGACGCTCTCGCTCGCCATGGACGCGCGCGACCCCGTCGACCCGCACGACGTCGGTGCCCTGCTGCGCACCGCCCTCGCCGGGGTCCTCGACGACCTCGACGCCGGCACGGCCCGCCCGCTCGCCGCGATCGACGTCCTCGACGACGACCGCTGCCACCAGGTCCTCACCTCATGGAACGACACCGCCACCGAGGTGCCACCCGCCACCGTCCCCGAACTGTTCGAGGCCCAGGCCGCACGCACCCCCGACGCGGTCGCCGTCACCGCCGACGGCCACTCCCTCTCCTTCGCCGAACTCGACGCGCGCGCGAACCAGTTGGCGCGCCTGCTTGTCGAGCGGGGGATCGGACCCGAGTCCGTCGTCGGCGTGTGCCTGGAACGCGGCATCGAACCGGTCGTCGCCCTCCTCGCCGTCCTCAAGGCCGGCGGCACCCACCTGCCCGTCGACCCGGACTACCCGGCCGACCGCATCGCGTACATGGTCGAGGACGCGGCCCCCGCCGTCATCCTCGCCACCACCGCCACGGCCACCACCCTCCCGTGGGGCGACGCCCCCGTGCTCGTCCTCGACCGGGCGGCGCTCGACGGCGTCGACGACGGCCCCCTCGGCGTGGCGATCCGCCCCGACCACCCCGCGTACGTCATCTACACCTCGGGATCGACCGGCCGCCCCAAGGGCGTCGCCGTGCCCCACAAGGGCCTCGCCAACCTCGCCGCCTTCCAGCGCACCGGGGTCATCACACGCTCCGGGCCGCGCATGCGCGTCGCCCTGACGTACTCCCTGTCCTTCGACGCGTCCTGGGAGCTGCTCCTCTGGATGGTCGCGGGCCACGAACTCCACGTCGTGCCCGACGACGTGCGCCGCGACAGCACCGCCCTGGCGCGCTATGTCGACGACGCCCGCATCGACCTCATGGCCGTCACCCCCGTCCAGGCCGAACAGCTCCTCGACGAGGGCCTCCTCGGCGCCGGTGTGCACCGCCCCCGCGCGCTGCTCCTCGGCGGCGACGCCGTCGGCAGCGCCCTGTGGCAGCGGCTGCGGGCCGCCGAAGGAACCCTCGGCCTCAACTTCTACGGCCCGACCGAAGCCACCGTGCACGTCCTGTGCCACGACACCGAGCAGGGTGGGAGCCCGCTGATCGGCCGCCCCCTGCCGAACACGCGCGCCTACGTCCTCGACGCCAGGCTCCGGCCCGTCCCGGTGGGCGTCGTCGGTGAACTGTACGTTTCGGGCGCAGGACTGGCCCGCGGCTACGTGCACCGCGCGGGCCTGACCGCCGAACGCTTCGTCGCCTCCCCCTTCGACCCGGGACAGCGGATGTACCGCACCGGCGACCTGGTGCGCCAGGACGCCGAGGGCCGTGTCGAGTACCTGGGCCGCGCCGATGACCAGGTCAAGATCCGCGGCTACCGCATCGAGCCCGGTGAGGTGGAGGCCGCCGCCGCCGCGCACCCGGACGTCACCCAGGCGGCGGTCGTCGCCCGTGAGGACACCCCGGGTGACAGGCGGCTCGTCGCCTACGTCGTACCCGCCGACGGTGCCACCGAGATCACATCCGACGTACGGGAGTTCATCGCGGCCAGGCTCCCCGAGCACATGGTGCCCGCCGCCGTCGTCGCGCTGGACGCCCTGCCTCAGTCCGTCAACGGCAAGCTCGACCGCGCCGCCCTGCCCGCACCCGTGTACACGGCGAGCGCGGGACGTGGCCCGGTCACCGTCCACGAGGAACTGCTGTGCGGAGTGTTCGCCCAGGTCCTCGGCGTACCGGCGGTGGGCGTCGACGACGACTTCTTCGCACTCGGCGGCCACTCGCTGCTCGCCACCCGGCTCATCAGCCGGGTACGCGCCGTGCTCCGCGTCGAGGTGCCGCTGCGGACCCTGTTCGAGGCGCCCACGGTCGCCGCGCTCGCGGCCCGCCTCGGGGACGCCGCCCCGTCCCGCACCGCGCTCGCCCCGGCCACGCGACCCCGGCGCGTCCCGCTCTCCTTCGCCCAGCGCCGCCTGTGGTTCGTCGGCCAGCTGGAGGGCCCCAGCGCCACCTACAACATCCCGGTCGCGCTACGGCTCACGGGCGCGCTCGACAGGGACGCGCTGGGCGCGGCCCTGCGCGACGTGATCACGCGCCACGAGGTGCTGCGGACCGTCTTCGCGGCGGCCGAAGGGGAGCCGTACCAGCGGATCCTGGACCCTGCCGGCCTGGACTGGGCGCTGACGGTGGCCGACGTGCCCCCGCAGGACCTGGACCGCGCGATCCGCGAGGCCCTCGGCCACCCCTTCGATCTCTCGTCCGAAACACCCATCAGGGCAAGGCTGTTCGCAACGGGAACCGACGAGCACGTGCTCGTCCTGGCGGTCCACCACATCGCGGCCGACGGTTGGTCGATGGAGCCGCTGGCGCGTGACCTGTCGGTCGCGTATGCGGCGCGCCGTGAGGGCCGGGCGCCCGAGTGGGAGCGGCTGCCGGTCCAGTACGCGGATTACGCGCTGTGGCAGCGGGAGCTGTTGGGCGAGGAGTCCGACGAGGACAGCCTGCTCACGCGTCAGGTCGCCTACTGGCGGAAGGCGTTGGAAGGGGTGCCGGAAGAGCTGGAGCTGCCGGCGGACCGGGTGCGGCCGGTGGTGCCGTCGCACCTGGGGCACAACATTCCGCTGACCGTTCCGGCGGAGGTGCACGGGCGGCTCGTCGAGGTGGCGCGTGCCGAGGGTGTGACCACGTTCATGGTGCTGCAGGCCGCACTGGCGATGCTGCTCTCGAAGCTGGGGGCGGGGACCGACATCCCGATCGGCTCGGCGAACGCGGGCCGTACGGACGAGGCGCTGGACGACCTCATCGGCTTCTTCATCAACACCCTCGTCATACGCACCGACCTGAGCGGCGACCCGACCTTCCGTGACGTCCTCCGACGCGTCCGCGAGACGAGCCTGTCCGCGTTCGCGCACCAGGACGTTCCCTTCGAGAAGCTCGTGGAGGAGTTCGCGCCGACGCGCTCGCTGGCGCGTCACCCGCTCTTCCAGGTCATGCTGAAGGTGCAGAACACCGGTGAGGCCGTCCTCGCTCTGCCGGACGTGCATGCCGCCGGCTTCCCGGCCGGAGCCTCGACCGCCAAGTTCGATCTCGACGCGTCGGTGTCGGAGGTGTTCGACGATGCCGGTGCGCCGGCGGGGCTGCGTGGTTCGGTGGTGGCGTCGGCGGATCTGTTCGACGTGGAGACGGCCGAGGGTCTCGTGGCTCGTTGGGTGCGGGTGCTGGAGCTGCTGACCGCTGACCCGGGGCTGTCGCTGAGTGCGCTGGATGTTCTGGGTGAGGGCGAGCGGCGGGTTCTGGCTGCGTGGAACGACACGTCTGTGCCGGTGGGTGCGGGGTCGTTGCCGGAGTTGTTTGCGGTGCAGGTGGTTCGTGCGCCGGATGCGGTTGCGGTGGTGGCGGGTGAGGTGTCGCTGTCGTATGCGGAGTTGGATGCGCGGGCGAATCGTTTGGCGCGGCTTCTTCGGGCTCGGGGTGTTGGTTCCGAGTCGGTGGTGGGGGTGTGTCTGGAGCGGGGTGCGGATCTGATTGTCGCGCTGCTTGCGGTGCTGAAGGCCGGTGGTGCTTATCTGCCGGTGGATCCGGAGTATCCGGCGGACCGGATCGCGTACATGGTGGGGGACGCGGCGCCCGCGGCGGTGGTCGCCACCACCAAGACCTCCGATGTGCTGGCCGCGACCGACGCGGCTGTGGTCCTCCTGGACGACGCGCACACAGTGACGACGTTGGCGGGTCTTGATGACAGTGCGCTGGATGTGGTGGTGCTGCCCGAGCATCCGGCGTATGTGATCTACACCTCGGGTTCGACGGGCCGTCCGAAGGGCGTGGTGGTCCCGCATCGCGGTGCGGTGAGCCTGTGTGAGGGCCACGGCCGGACGGTGTTCGCCACGGACGGAGAGCCACTGCGGGTCGCGTTGACGACATCGGTGTCCTTCGACGCCTCCTGGAACCAGCTCTCGGCCCTGTTCACGGGTCACGAACTGCACGTGGCGGACGCGGAGACCTGGCTGGACGCGGGACGTCTGGTGACGTGGATGCATGCGTCGAGTGTCGACTTCGCCGAGATCACCCCCTCGTACCTCCAAGTGCTCGTGGACGAGGGCCTGTTCGAAGGGAAGCGGCACCCCTCGCGCATCGGCGTGGGCGGTGAGGCCACTCCCGCGCGACTGTGGGAGCGGCTGCGGTCGCTGGACGGGGTGGAGGGCTTCAACTTCTACGGTCCGACCGAGGCGACGGTCGACACCACGATCGCCCGGCTCTCGGACTCGGCCGAGGTCGTCGTCGGTCGTCCCGTGGCCAACGCCCGCGTCCACGTTCTCGACGAGGCTCTGCGGACCGTCCCGGTCGGCGTCGCCGGCGAGCTGTACGTGTCGGGCACGGGTGTGGCCCGCGGCTATGTGAACCGCCCGGGCCTGACCGCGGAGCGGTTCGTCGCCTCGCCCTTCTCGGTCTCGGGTGAGCGGATGTACCGCTCCGGGGACCGTGTGACGTGGACGGCTGAGGGACAGCTGGTGTTCCTGGGCCGTACGGACGATCAGGTCAAGGTCCGTGGATTCCGGATCGAGCCCGGCGAGGTCCAGGCCGCGGTCGCCGCGCATCCGCAGGTTGCGCAGGCCGCCGTGGTCGTACGGGAGGACACGCCGGGGGACAAGCGCCTGGTCGCCTACGTCGTCACCACTGGCGAGCTTGTCGATTCCGTGGCGGAGTTCGTGGCCGCCGGCCTGCCCGAGTACATGGTTCCGTCGGCGGTCGTGGTCCTGGACGCGCTGCCGCTGACCGCCAACGGCAAGCTGGACCGCAAGGCGCTGCCGGCTCCCGAGCACAGGACGACCGCCGGAGTGCGCGGTCCGTCCAATCCACGCGAGGAGATCGTGTGTGCCGCCTTCGCCGAGGTCCTCGGTGTGGAGAGCGTCGGGGTCGATGACGACTTCTTCCAGCTCGGAGGCCAGTCGCTTCTCGCCATCCGACTTGTCGCCCTCCTGCACAAGCACGGTGTCTCCGTCTCCGTGCGGGCCTTCTTCCAGGCCCCGACCCCGGCCGGGCTCGCCGCTGCGGTGGGTGCCGTCCAGGTGGAGGTGCCGGGCAACCTGATCCCGGCGGGTGCCACCGCGATCACGCCGGAGATGCTGCCGCTCGTCGACCTCACGGCCGACGAGATCGCGACCGTCGTCGCGACTGTGGACGGGGGCGCGGCCAACGTCGCCGACGTCTACCCGCTCGCCCCGCTCCAGGAGGGCCTGCTCTTCCACCACCTCCTCGCGGAGGGCGGCGACGACGCGTACGTCCTGCCCACGGTCCTGGAGTTCGACTCCAGGGCGCGGCTCGACGCGTTCACGCTCGCCCTACGCCAGGTGGTGGAACGCCACGACATCTACCGGACCTCCATCGTGTGGGAGGGCCTGCGCGAGCCGGTCCAGGTCGTGTGGCGCCACGCCACCCTGCCCGTCATCGAGGTCACCCTCGACCCCGAGGACGGCGAAGGCGGTGACCCGGTCGATCAGCTGCTCGCGGCGGGCGGCCTGTCGATGTCCCTGGACCGTGCGCCGCTGCTCGGCCTGCATGTCGCGGCCGTGCCCGGCGGCGACGGCCGCTGGCTGGGGCTCCTGCGGGCGCACCACCTGGTGCGCGACCACACCGCCCTCGAGATCGTCTTCAACGAGGTGCAGGCGATCCTCGCCGGCCGAGGGCGGGAGCTGCCGGAGCCGCTGCCGTTCCGCACCTTCGTGGCCCGCACGCGCGCCACGGGCTCCCGCGCAGGGCACGAGCGGTACTTCGCCGACCTGCTCGGCGACGTCACCGAACCCACCGCACCCTTCGGCGTCGCGGACGTGCGCGGCGACGGCAGTGCCTCCGTACGTGAAGTGGTGCCGTTCGCGGACGAGTTGACCCGGCGCCTGCGCGAGGTCTCGCGGCGCCTCGGCGCCAGCCCGGCAACGGTCCTGCACGTCGCCTGGGCCCGGGTCCTGGCCGCTGTGTCCGGCCGCACGGACGTGGTGTTCGGCACCGTCCTGTTCGGCCGCATGAACGCGGGCGAGGGCGCCGACCGGATCCCCGGCCCGTACATGAACACACTGCCCGTCCGCGTCCGCACGGACGCCGGCGGGGTCCGCGCCGCCGTCTCCGCGATGCGCGGGCAGCTGGCGCAGCTCCTGGAGCACGAGCACGCCCCGCTCGCCGTGGCCCAGCGGGCCAGCGGCGTCACCGGTGACACCCCGCTGTTCACCGCCCTGTTCAACTACCGCCACCACACCGACAACTCCGACGGAACCGCCCCGCGAGGCGAGCTGCCGGGCATCACGCTGCGCTTCGCCGAGGAGCGGGACAACTTCCCGCTCGCGCTCTCCGTCGACGACCACGGCGACGGCATCGAGCTGGCCGTCGACGCGGTCGCCCCGGTCGACTCGCACATGGTCGGCGGCCTGATGCGCACCGCCGCCCACAATCTGGTGGCCGCGCTCGAATCGGCCCTCGACGACGGCCGGGACGTGCCGCTCAGTTCCGTCCAGGTCCTGGACGAGGCCGGGCTGCGCCAGGTGCTCGACGCGTGGAACGACACGGCGGCCGAGGTCCCCGACGCCACCGCGGTCGCCCTCTTCGAGGCCCACGCGGCCCGCACCCCGGACGCGATCGCCCTCGTCGCCGACGGCGCAGAGGTGACGTACGCCCAACTGGAGGCCCGCGCCAACCAGACTGCACGCCACCTCGTGAGTCTGGGCGTCGGCCCCGAGTCGGTCGTGGCGCTCTGCCTGGAGCGCGGCGCCGACCTGGTCACCGCGGTCCTCGCCGTGCTGAAGGCGGGCGGCGCCTATCTGCCCGTCGACCTCGACTACCCGGCCCAGCGCATCGCGTACATGCTCGGTGACGCCGCCCCCGTGGCGGTCATCGCCTCCACGGGCACGGTCGCGGCCGTGCCGGAGTCGGACGCGCGACTCGTCGTCCTGGACGACGCGGAGCTCGACGGCCTGGCGGACGGTCCGCTGGGCACGCCGATCCGGCCCGAGCACCCCGCGTACGTCATCTACACCTCGGGCTCGACCGGCCGCCCCAAGGGCGTCGTCCTGACCCACGCCGGATTCACCAACACCATCGCGGGCCTCGCCCGCTTCGAGGCCGGTCCGGGCTCGCGGGTGGCGCAGTTCGCCTCGGTGAGCTTCGACATCTTCTGCCTGGAATGGTCTCTTGCCCTCACCTGCGGCGCGACCCTCGTGGTCGTCCCGGCCCACCGTCGCCTCGGCGCGGACCTGGCGGCGTTCCTCGCCGAGCAGGCCGTCACGCACGCGACGCTGCCGCCCGCCGTCCTGGCGGGCCTGGAGGACGGGGCGATCGGCGCGGACGTCGTTCTCGAGGTCGGCGGCGAGGCCTCCTCGCCCGAGCTGATCGAGCGCTGGGCACACGGCCGGACCATGTACAACACATACGGCCCGACCGAGACCACCGTCGACGCCACCGTGTGGCGCTGCGAGCCGGGCGTCACGGACGTCCCGATCGGCACGCCCATCGGCAACACCCGCACCTACGTGCTCGACACCTCGCTCTCGCCCGTCCCGGTGGGAGTCGCCGGCGAGCTGTACGTCGCCGGCGCCGGCCTGGCCCGCGGCTACCTGGGCCGCCCGGCCCTGACCGGCGAACGGTTCGTCGCCGACCCGTTCTCCCGCACCGGCGACCGGCTCTACCGCACCGGAGACCTGGCGCGCTGGAGCCCGGACGGCCGGCTGCAGTACCTGGGCCGCGTCGACGACCAGGTCAAGGTGCGCGGCTTCCGCATCGAGCTGGGCGAGGTCCAGTCCGTCGTCGCCGCCCATCCGGCCGTCGACCGGGCCGTCGTCGTCGTCCGAGAGGACACACCCGGCGACAAGCGCCTGGTCGCCTACGCCGTTCCGGCCGAGGACCACCGGGCACCGGCCACCGACATCCTCGGATTCGCGGCCGACCGGCTGCCCGCCCACATGGTCCCGTCCGCCGTCGTCGTCCTCGACGCGCTGCCCCTGACCGCCAACGGCAAGCTGGACCGCAAGGCCCTGCCCGCCCCGGCCTACGCCGACGGCGGCAGCACCGCGCGCGGTCCGGCCACCCTCCAGGAGGAGATCCTGTGCGGGGTGTTCGCGCAGGTCCTCGGGGTGCCCTCGATCGGCGTCGACGACGACTTCTTCGCGTACGGCGGCCACTCGCTGCTCGCGGTCCGGCTCATCAGCCGCGTCCGCACCGTGCTCGGTGTGGAGGTGCCGCTGCGCACCCTCTTCGAGGCCCCGACCGTCGCCGCGCTCGCCGCCCGGCTCACCGGCGTCGGAGCGGCCCGGACCGCCCTGACCCGGATGGAGCGGCCGGCCCGCACTCCGCTCTCCTTCGCCCAGCGCCGCCTGTGGTTCATCGGCCAGCTGGAGGGACCCAGTTCCACCTACAACATCCCGATGGGGCTGCGGCTGACCGGCGCCCTGGACCGCGCGGCGCTCGGAGCGGCCCTGCGGGACGTGATCGGCCGGCACGAGGTGCTGCGCACCCTGTTCCCGGTCGCCGACGGCGAGCCGTACCAGCAGGTCGTCGACCTCGACGAGCTGGCGTGGGAGCCGCAGGTGGCGCGGGTCGCCGAGGAGGACCTGGCGGCCGCGGTCGCCGAGGCGGCGGAGCACGTCTTCGACCTCGCCGTCGAGGTCCCCGTGCGCGCCACGCTGCTCGAGCTGGCGCCCGAGGAGCACGTCCTCGTCGTGGTGGTGCACCACATCGCCACCGACGGCTGGTCCACCGGTCCACTGGCCCGGGACATGTCCGTCGCCTACGCGGCCCGCCGCGAGGGCCGGACACCGGTCTGGGAGCCGCTGCCGGTCCAGTACGCCGACTACGCGCTGTGGCAGCGCGAGCTGCTCGGCGACGAGCGCGACCCCGAGAGCGTGATGGGTCGGCAAGTGGCTCACTGGCGAAGCGCGTTGGAGGGATCCCCGGAAGAGCTGGAGCTGCCCTTCGACCACACCCGCCCAGCCATCGCCTCGCACCGGGGCCACAGCGTCCCGGTCGACATCCCGGCCACGGTGCACGCCCGCCTCGTGGACGTGGCCCGCGCCGAGGGCGTCACCGCGTTCATGGTGCTCCAGGCGGCGCTGTCCATGCTGCTGTCCCGCCTGGGCGCCGGCACCGACGTCCCGATCGGCTCGCCCAACGCCGGACGCACCGACGAGGCGCTCGACGACCTGATCGGCTCCTTCGTCAACACCCTCGTGCTGCGTACGGACGTGTCCGGCGACCCGACGTTCCGCGAGGTCCTCGGCCGCGTACGGGAGCGGAGCCTGGCGGCCTTCGCCCACCAGGACGTGCCCTTCGAGCGGCTCGTCGAGGAGCTCGCGCCGAGCCGCTCCATGGCCCGGCACGCCCTCTTCCAGGTCATGCTCACCCTGCAGAACACCGCCGAGGCCGTCCTCGAACTGCCCGGCCTCGACGCCAGGGCACTGACCACCGGCGCCTCCAAGGCCAAGTTCGACCTGGACGTCATCGTCGGCGAGGCATTCGACGACAGCGGCCACCCCGCCGGGGTGCGGGGCTCCGTCACCGCCGCCGCCGACCTGTTCGAACCCGCCACCGCCGAGCGGCTCGTCGCCTGCCTGACCCACGTCCTCGACGCGCTGACCGCCGAGCCGGACACCCGCCTCAGCGCGGTCCCGGTCCTCGACGACGCCGAGCGCCACCGGCTCCTGCTCGAGTGGAACGACACCGCCACCGACATCGCGCCCACCACGGTGCCGGAGCTGTTCGCCGCGCACGTGGCGCGCACCCCGGACGCGGCAGCCGTCGTCGCCGACGGTGCCGAGCTCACGTACGCCCAACTGGACGCTCGCACGAACGCGTTGGCTCACCAGCTGGTGCGGCGGGGAGTCGGCCCCGAGTCGGTCGTCGCGGTCTGCCTGGAGCGAGGCACCGACCTCATGGTGGCGCTGCTCGCCGTCCTGAAGGCCGGGGGCGCGTACATGCCGATCGACCCCGAGTACCCGGCCGACCGGATCGCCTACATGCTCGGCGACGCCGCACCGGCCCTGGTCCTCGCCTCGGCGGACACGGCCGGCAGGATCCCCGTCGAGACGCTGCTCATCGAGGAGGGCGGCGCCGCGGCGGACGGACCGCCGCGCGTCGACCTCGAGGTGACCCACCCCGCGTACGTGATCTACACCTCGGGCTCGACAGGCCGCCCCAAGGGAGTCCTCGTCTCCCACACCGGCATCGCCGGCCTCGTCGCGGGCCACGTCCGCCACCTGGGCGTCGGCCCCGGCGCCCGGGTCGCCCAGTTCGCCTCCGCGAGCTTCGACACCTTCGGCTGGGAGTGGCTCATGGCCCTCCTGTCCGGGTCGGCCCTCGTGGTCGTCCCGCGCGAGAAGCGCCTCGGCGACGCCCTGCCGGCCTTCCTGGCCGAGCAGCGTGTCACCCACGCCACCCTGCCGCCCGCCGTCCTCGCCACCCTCGACGAGAACAGCATCGACCCGGACACCGTCCTCGTCGTCGCGGGCGAGGCCTGCCCGCCCGACGTCATGGCACGCTGGGCGCGCGGCCACCGGCTCTTCAACTCGTACGGGCCCACCGAGACCACCGTCGACGCCACCCTGTGGCCGTGCGACCCGGAATCCGCCGAGGTCGCCATCGGCACCCCCGTGCTCGACACCGAGGTGTACGTCCTGGACGAATACCTCGCGCCCGTCCCCGTCGGCGTCGCGGGCGAGATGTACGTCAGCGGCGTGGGCCTCGCCCGCGGCTACCTGGGCCGCCCCGACCTGACGGCCCAGCGCTTCGTCGCCTCCCCCTTCACGCCGGGCGAGCGGATGTACCGCACCGGCGACCGGGCCAAGTGGACGGCGGCGGGACAGCTCGTCTTCGCCGGCCGCACCGACGACCAGGTCAAGATCCGCGGCTTCCGCATCGAACCGGGCGAGATCCAGGGCGTCCTGACCAGCCACCCGCTGGTCGCCCAGGCCGCGGTGGTCGTCCGCGAGGACAGCCCCGGCGACAAGCGGCTCATCGCCTACGTCGTACCCTCCTCCGAGGAAGGGGCGACCTGGTCGCCGTCCACCACGGCGTCGCTCCTCGCCCTCGCGGCCGACCGACTGCCCGAGTACATGGTCCCGTCCGCCGTGGTCGCCCTCGACGCCCTGCCACTGACGGTCAACCGCAAGCTCGACCGCAAGGCCCTGCCCGCCCCCGACTACTCGGCAGGCACGGCGGCGGCCGGACGGGGCCCGTCCAACATCCGCGAGGAACTCCTCTGCGGCGTGTTCGCCCAGGTCCTCGGCGTGCCCGGGGTCGAGGTCGACGACGACTTCTTCGCCCTCGGCGGCCACTCGCTCCTCGCGGTGCGCCTGGCCAGCCGGGTGCGTGCGGTCCTCGGCGTGGACCTCGACATCCGGGTCCTGTTCGACGCCCCGACCGTCGCCGGTCTCGCCGCCGAACTGGACGGAGCCGGCGAGGCCCGCCTCGCGCTCACCGCGGGCGAGAGGCCGGAGCGGGTGCCGCTCTCCTTCGCCCAGCAACGCCTCTGGTTCATCCGCCAGTTGGAGGGAGCGAGTGCCACCTACAACATCCCGGTCGCCCTGCGCATGGCCGGCGACATCGACGTCCGGGCCGTCGGACACGCCCTGCGCGACGTGATCGGTCGCCACGAGGTCCTGCGCACCGTGTACCCGACGGCCGACGGCCAGCCGTACCAGCGCGTCCTGCCCCTCGACGAGGTGGACTGGCGGCTCGCGGTCACCTCGGTCGCGCCGGAAGCCCTGACCGACGCGGTGAAGGAGGCCTCGGAGTACGAGTTCGACCTGGCGGCCGACGTCCCGATCCGGGCCTGGCTGTTCGAGACCGGGGCAGACGAACGAGTCCTGCTCGTCGTCGTCCATCACATCGCCGGAGACGGCTGGTCCTGGACGCCGATGGCGAACGACCTGACCACCGCCTACGCGGCGCGCGTCGCGGGCCGCGTCCCGGAGTGGGAGCCGCTGCCGGTCCAGTACGCCGACTACGCGCTCTGGCAGCGCGAGCTCCTCGGCGACGAGAACGACCCGGAGAGCCTGATCTCCCGCCAAATCACTCACTGGCGGACGGCGTTGGCCGGATCGCCCGAGGAGCTGGTCCTCCCCGTCGACCGGACACGGCCCGCCGTCGCCTCCCACGAGGGGCACGCCGTACCCCTGGAGATCCCGGCCGAGGTGCACGCGCAGCTGGCGAAGGTGGCCCGCGCCGAGGGCGTGACCACGTTCATGGTCCTCCAGGCCGCGCTCGCCATGACCCTGTCGCGCCTCGGGGCGGGCACCGACATTCCGATCGGCTCCGCGAACGCGGGCCGCACGGATGTCGCGCTGGATGATCTGGTGGGCTTCTTCATCAACACCCTGGTCCTGCGCACCGACCTGTCGGGCGACCCGACGTTCCGCGAGGTCCTGGGCCGGGTGAGGAAGACGAGCCTGTCGGCCCTCGCCCACCAGGAGGTGCCGTTCGAGCGGCTCGTGGAGGAGCTGGCGCCGTCGCGGTCGATGGCTCGACACCCGTTGTTCCAGGTCCAGTTGGACCTCCAGAACAACGCCGAGGCCATCCTCGACCTGCCGGGCGTGCGAGCCGGCGGGATGTCGGCCGGGACCTCGATGGCCAAATTCGACCTGGAGGTCGGCCTCGGCGAGATGTTCGACGAGGACGGCGCCCCAGCGGGCCTGCGAGGCTCCGTCACCGCGGCGGCTGACCTGTTCGACCGGACGACGGTGGAGGGCTTGGGCGAGCGCTTCGTTCGTGCCCTGGGCTCGCTGGTCGCGGCGCCTCGTACGCGGCTGAGCTCACTGGATGTGCTGGGTGACGTCGAGCGGCGTCGGGTGTTGGTGGAGTGGAATGACACGGCTGCCGATCTGGGGTCGGTGTTGGTGCCGGGGTTGTTTGCGGCGCAGGTGGTGCGGACTCCGGATGCGGTGGCTGTGGTCGGGGGCGGTGAGTCGGTTTCGTATGCGGAGCTGGACGCCCGTGCGAACCGTTTGGCCGGGTATCTGGTCGGTCAGGGGGTGGGTGCGGAGTCGGTGGTGGGTCTGTGTCTGCCGCGTGGTGTCGATGCGGTGGTGGCGGTTCTCGCGGTGTGGAAGGCGGGGGCTGGGTATCTGCCGATTGATCCGGAGTATCCGGCGGAGCGGATCGGGTTCATGCTGGCGGATTCGGGTGCGGTGTTGACGCTGACGACCGAGGAGATCCTTGGTGATCTGCCGGCCGGTCGGAACCGGTTCGTGGCGCTGGATGGCGCGCTGGTCCGGATGCAGCTGGCGGCCGTGTCAGCAGAGCGGCCGGCCGTGGATGTGGACCCGCAGTCGCTCGCGTACGTCATCTACACCTCGGGTTCGACGGGCCGGCCGAAGGGTGTGGCTGTCACTCATGGTGGTCTGGCGAACTATGTGGCCTGGGCGGTGGGCGCCTACCGGATGGCTCAGGGCGGTGGCGGTGCTCCTCTGCACTCGTCCCTGGCTTTCGATCTGACGGTGACCAGTGTTCTGGTGCCGCTGGTGTCCGGCTCCGCCGTGGTGGCGAGTGAGGTTGGTGGCGCCGAGGGGGTGGCGGAGCTGATCCGGGAGCCTGGTGGTTTTGGTCTGGTCAAGGCCGTTCCTGCTCACCTGCCGCTGCTGGTGGAGATGCTCGACGACGCTTCGGTCGCTTCTTCCGCGCGTACCTGGGTTGTGGGTGGTGAGGCTCTGCCCGGTGTGGTGGTTCGTGACTGGCTGTCGCGGGCTCCGGGGTCGGTGGTCGTGAATGAGTACGGGCCGACGGAGGCGGTGGTCGGGTGCTGTGTCTTCGAGA
>NZ_JBHWBS010000112.1:0-24618 GCF_042735655.1 Streptomyces sp. NPDC059567
CCGTACAGGGGAAGACAAGAGGAAGGCAGCACGCCGATGACCCGGGTGCTTGTCGTGGAGGACGACGCGCAGCTCGCCCGTGCGCTGGTGATCAACCTGCAGGCGCGCGGCTACGAGGTGGACGCGGCACCCGACGGTGCCACCGCACTGAGGCTCGTCGCCGCCGGACGACCGGACATGATCCTTCTCGATCTCGGACTGCCCGACATGGACGGTATCGACGTCATCAAGGCCCTCCGGGGCTGGAGCCGCGCCCCGGTCCTGGTGCTGTCCGCCCGCAGCGGTTCCGAGGACAAGATCCGCGCACTCGACGCGGGCGCCGACGACTACATGACCAAGCCGTTCAGCATGGACGAGCTGCTGGCCCGGCTGCGGGCCGCGACCCGTCGCACGGAGGAGACACCGCCCGTACCGCACACCGACCACCTGGTCACGACCGAGGAGTTCACCGTCGACCTGGCGGCGAAGAAGGTCCGACGCGCGGACCGCGACGTCCGGCTGACCCCGACGGAATGGCACCTGCTGGAGATCCTGATCCGCAACCCCGGGATGCTCGTCAGCCAGCGCCGGCTGCTCCAGGAGGTCTGGGGGCCCAGCTACGGCGGCAAGACGAACTATCTCCGGGTCTACATGGCCCAGTTGCGACGAAAGCTCGAGCGCGACCCCTCGCACCCCCGCCATCTGATCACCGAACCAGGCATGGGCTACCGCTTCGAGGCGTGACTCGGGCCGGTCACGCCCCTGCTGCCTCCATCGAAGAAACGGCATCACACCACACCATGGGACGCGGAAAGCTCCGGATCTACCTCGGCGCGGCACCGGGCGTCGGCAAGACGTACGCCATGCTCTCCGAGGGCCATCGACGGGTCGAGCGCGGCACCGACTGCGTCGTCGCCTTCGTCGAGCACCACGACCGTCCGCGTACGGAGGTGATGCTGCACGGCCTGGAACAGATCCCGCGCCGCACCCTCGCCTATCGCGACACCACCTTCACCGAGATGGACGTGGACGCGGTCCTGGCTCGCCGTCCCGCCGTCGCGCTCGTGGATGAGCTTCCGCACACCAATGTCCCCGGTTCGCGGAACTCCAAGCGCTGGCAGGACATCGAGGAGCTGCTCGCGGCGGGCATCGACGTCGTCTCCACGGTCAACATCCAGCACCTCGAATCGCTGGGCGACGTCGTCGAGTCCATCACGGGCGTACGGCAGAAGGAGACGGTCCCCGACGAGGTCGTCCGCCGCGCCGACCAGATCGAACTCGTCGACATGTCGCCACAGGCCCTGCGCCGCCGCATGGCCCACGGCAACATCTACAAGCCGGACAAGGTCGACGCGGCCCTCTCCAACTACTTCCGTCCCGGCAACCTGACGGCGCTGCGCGAGCTCGCCCTGCTGTGGACCGCCGACCGCGTCGACGAGTACCTCCAGGAGTACCGGACCGAGCACCGCGTCTCGAAGATCTGGGGCTCCCGCGAGCGGATCGTCGTCGGACTCACCGGTGGTCCCGAAGGCCGCACCCTGATCCGGCGGGCCACCCGGCTCGCCGAGAAGGGCGCCGGCGGTGAGGTCCTCGCCGTCTACATCGCCCGCAGCGACGGCCTGACCTCCGCGTCACCCAAGGAACTCGCCGTCCAGCGCACGCTCGTCGAGGACCTCGGCGGCACCTTCCACCACGTCATAGGCGACGACATCTCCTCCGGCCTGCTCGAATTCGCCCGCGGGGTCAACGCCACGCAGATCGTGCTGGGGGTGAGCCGTCGGCGTTCCTGGCAGTACGCCTTCAGCCCCGGCGTCAGCGCCACGGTCGCCCGTGAGTCGGGCCCCGACCTCGACGTCCACATCGTCACCCACGACGAGGCGGCCAAGGGCCGTGGACTGCCCGTCGCCCGGGGCGCCCGCCTCGGCCGCTCCCGGACCATCTGGGGCTGGCTCACCGGCATCGTCGGACCCGGTCTGCTCACCCTGCTGCTGGGGGCCGTCCCCGACGTCGGCCTCGCCAACGACGTCCTGCTCTTCCTCACGCTCACCGTCGCCGCCGCCCTGCTGGGCGGGCTGCGGCCCGCCCTCGCCTCGGCGGCCGTGGGCTCGGTGCTGCTGAACTACTACTTCACCCCGCCGATCCACGAGCTCACGATCGCCGACCCGAAGAACCTGGTCGCACTCGTCGTCTTCGTGGGCGTGGCGATCTCCGTCGCCTCCGTGGTGGACCTGGCGGCCCGCCGCACCCACCAGGCCGCCCGGCTGCGCGCCGAGGCCGAGACGCTCTCCTTCCTCGCGGGCAGCGTGCTGCGCGGCGAGACGAGCCTGGAGTCCCTCCTCGAACGGGTCAGGGAGACCTTCGCCATGGAGTCCGTCGCCCTGCTGGAACGCCGTGAGGAGACCGACCCCTGGGTCTGTGTCGCCCTGGTCGGACCCCGGCCGGCGGGCCGTCCCGAGGACGCGGACGTGGACATGCCCGTCGGCGAGCATCTGGCCCTCGCCCTGACCGGTCGGGTGCTGCCCGCGGAGGACCGGCGAGTGCTGGGAGCGTTCGCCGCGCAGGCCGCGGTGGTACTGGACCGGCAGCGGCTCGTCGGAGAGGCCGAGGAGGCCCGCAAGCTGGCCGAGGGCAACAAGATCCGTACGTCCCTGCTCGCGGCCGTCAGCCATGACCTGCGTACCCCGCTCGCCGGCATCAAGGCGTCGGTCAGCTCGCTCAGGGCCGACGACGTCGAATGGTCCGAGGAGGACCGCGCCGAGCTCCTGGAGGGCATCGAGGAGGGCGCCGACCGGCTCGACCACCTCGTCGGCAATCTGCTGGACGTCTCCCGGCTGGAGACCGGGACCGTGACCGCGGTCATCCGCGAGACCGACCTCGACGAGGTCGTCCCGATGGCGCTGGCGGGCGTGCCCGAGGACAGCGTGGAGCTGGACATCCCCGAGACGCTCCCGATGGTCGCCGTCGACCGCGGCCTGCTGGAACGGGCGGTCGCCAACATCGTCGAGAACGCGGTCAAGTACAGCCCCGAGGGCGCACCCGTCCTCGTGGCGGCGAGCGCGCTCGCGGACCGGGTCGAACTCCGGGTCGTGGACCGCGGCCCGGGCGTCCCCGACGAGGCCAAGGACCGCATCTTCGGCGCCTTCCAGCGCTACGGCGACGCGCCGCGCGGGGCAGGCGTGGGCCTCGGACTCGCCGTCGCCCGTGGCTTCGTCGAGGCCATGGGCGGCACCGTGACCGCCGAGGACACCCCCGGCGGCGGGCTCACGATGACCGTCGCCCTCCGGAAGGCGGACGGTCTCCCGCCGTCCCGCGCGGAACTCCCGGCGGCGACGACGACCTGACCCGTGCCCATCGGCCGCCGCGTCCTCGACCACCGTGTCGACATGGGTGCCACCGATGTACAGGCGGTAGCGGACCGAGACGATCCATTCCGCTGCCGCGGCGAAGCGGACTCCACCCGTCGAACCAGCCCCGAAATCGGCGTACTTGAGGTGGGAGGTGCCCCGCGGAGGGCTCACGGGACCCCGGGGCCGCACACCGGGCGGGCGCTCGAGTCTGTGCTGGGGCCATCTCGCGGGGCATACTGGCATCACGATGACGAACCGATCCGCGCCCCGGCGCCACCTGTCCACCAGCCCCTTCGCGGCTCCCGTCGATCCCGTGATCAAGGAGTTCGCCGTCGGTGACCGCGTCTCCCACGATCGTCACGGTCTCGGGAAGATCATTGGCCAGGAGCCGACGGGTGCGCTTCTCGTCGACTTCGGAGCCACCCAGGTCCGCGTCCTCAGCCCGTACAAGGGGATGCACAAGCTCTGACCGCTCGCTTCCTCGGATCCGCCCCCGGTGCCTCGCGCCAGGGGCGGTTCTCTTTGCCGTGCCTACGATGGCCCCATGCCAGAACGCGAGGGACCCTCAACAGCGAGCGTTGTGCACCAGCGCACCCCCGGCGCTCCCGAGCTCGCCGCCGCGGCCGGTGTGTTCGCGCTGCTCGCGGACCCGACCCGACTGCATCTGGTGTGGCTGCTGACGCGTGGCGAGTCGGACGTCGGCGCCCTCGCGGAGGCGTGCGGCGCGGCACGGCCCGCGGTGAGTCAGCACCTGGCCAAGCTCCGACTCGGCGGACTCGTCCAGCACCGCAAGGACGGCCGACGGGTGGTGTACACGCTGCCGGACGGACATGTGCGGCGTCTGGTGGTCGAAGCCATCAGCCATGCCGATCATCAGGTGACGGGGGAGCCCTGGCACGACTGACGGGCGGCCTTCGGTTATGGATTCAACATGTGCGCAACCATGCACATGTCGGCTACGGTAGTGAGCACCCGGTAGCCGAACGAGGGCGTGCCTCATGCTGTCCGTGCTGCGCAACCGCACCTACCGCCGTCTCTTCACCGCCCAGGTCGTCGCCCTCGCCGGCACGGGACTCGCCACGGTCGCGCTGAGCCTGCTCGCGTACGACCTCGCCGGCGCCGACGCCTCCGCCGTCCTCGGGACCGCCCTCGCGATCAAGATGGTCGCGTACGTGGGGATCGCCCCGCTCATCAGCGCCGTCGCCGACCGCGTACCCCGGCGCGCGCTGCTGATCGCCATGGACCTCACCCGCGCCGCGGCTGCCCTGGCGCTGCCCTTCGTCACCGAGGTCTGGCAGATCTACGTCCTGATCCTGCTGCTCCAAGCCGCCTCGGCCGCCTTCACCCCGACCTTCCAGGCCACCGTCCCCGACGTCCTGCCCGACGAGCGCGACTACACCCGCGCACTGTCGCTCTCCCGGCTCGCCTACGACCTGGAGAACCTCTTCAGCCCCGCTCTCGCCGCCGCCCTGCTGACCCTCGTCCCCTCCGGACTGCTCTTCGCCGGCACCGCCGCCGGCTTCCTCGCCTCCGCCGCCCTGGTCGCCTCGGTCCTGCTGCCGAAACCCGAACCCGTGGAGCGGACCGGCGGCGTGTACGCCAGGGCGGCCTACGGCACCCGGCTCTTCCTCGCCACCCCGCGGCTGCGGGCCCTCCTCGCCCTCGACCTGGTCGTCGCCGCGGGCGGCGCGATGGTCCTCGTCAACACCGTCGTGCTCGTACGCGAGGTCCTGGGCCGCCCGGCAGGCGACGTCGCCCTCGCCCTCGGCGCGTACGGCGCGGGCTCCATGGCCGTGGCGCTGCTGCTGCCACGGCTCCTGGACCGGGTCGGCGACCGCGCGGTGCTGCTCCCCGCCGCCTTCGTGACGGCCGGGGTCCTGGCCCTGCTCCCGGCCGGCCTGACGGCGAGCCCCGGCCTCTGGTCCTGGCCGGCCCTGCTCGCCGTCTGGCTGCTGCTCGGGGCCGCCTGCTCGGCGGTCCTGACCCCGGGAGGGCGGCTGCTGCGCCGCTCCGCGGGCGGCGGAGACCTCCCCGCCGTCTTCGCCGCCCGGTTCTCCCTCGCCCACGGATGCTGGCTGCTCACCTACCCCCTCGCCGGCTGGACCGCCGCGCACGCCGGCCTCCCGCTCGCGGCCGGCGCACTGAGCGCCGTCGCCCTCCTCGCGGCCGTCGCCGCCGCCCGGCTCTGGCCGCGCACCGATCCGGCCGCGCTGGAACACGTCCACGCAGAGCTGGCGCCGGACCACCCGCACCTGGCCGGTACGGGCCGGTGCCACGCCCACGACTACCGCATAGACGCCCTCCACCCCCGCTGGCCCGCCCCCGTGCTCACCGCGCGACCTCAGGGACCGCGCAACGCAGCGTGAGCAGCTGGAAGGGGCGCAGGGCGAGTTCGAGCGCGCCGTCCGTCACGGCGACAGTGCCGGCCGGGACGTCGTCCAGCGGGCGCTCCAGCAGGTCGCACACCGTGACCCCGCCGAGGTCGAGCTCGGTGGTGAGCCGGGCGCGGGCCCGGCCGCCCCGCGACTCGTAGAGCCGGACGACCACGTCGCCGCTGCGGTCGTCGGCCAGCTTCACGGCGCTGACCACGACGGCGTCGTCGTCCACGGCGACCAGCGGGGCCACGTCCGCGTCCCCGGGAACCCGGCGCTCCGGCAGATTGACCCGGTAGCCCTCGCGGACCGCGTCGCCGACGGACGCACCGGGCACCAGCGCGTGGCGGAAGCGGTGCACGCCCTGGTCGGTGTGCGGGTCCGGGAAGCGGGGGGCGCGCAGCAGGGACACCCGTACCGTCGTCGTGGTGCCGCCGTCCTCGGGCCGTACGGCACGGGTGACGTCGTGCCCGTACGTCGACGCCGTCACCAGCGCGACACCCCAGCCGGGCTCCTCGAAGTGGACGAAGCGGTGGTTGCATGCCTCGAACTTGGCCGCCTCCCAGCTGGTGTTGGTGTGGGTCGGGCGGTGCAGATGGCCGAACTGGGTCTCCGCGGCGTACCGGTCGGTGTGCAGGTCCAGCGGGAAGGCGGCCTTGAGGAACTTCTCCGTCTCGTGCCAGTCGACCTCGGTCTCCAGGTCGAGCCGCTTCGCCCCGGCGGCCAGCGTCAGCGTCTGGACGGCGCGGGAGGAGCCGAAGGAACGGGTCACCCGCACCGAGACGGCCCCACGCGTCTCGACGGCCACGGCAACCTCGTCCGCGTCGGTCAGATCGGTCACGGTGTTGCGGTAGAACTGGTCGACGTCCCAGGCGTCCCACATGTTCGGGAAGTCGGGGTGGATCTGGAGGAGGTTCGCGGCCGTGCCCGGCGCGACCGTCTCCCGACCACCGGCGAGATCGACCAGCGACACCACCAGGCCGCGCTCGTCCACGACCACCCGCAGCAGCCCGTTGGCGAGCACGAACCCGCCACCCGGCCGCGCCTCCACCGTGCATGCGACGGGGGAGCCGTCCGTCGCGGGGACGACCCTCCGGCCCCCGCCCGCCGGAACGCCCGCCCGCTCGTGCGGAGCCGCGTTGAAGACCACCTCGCCGCCCGCCGCCGCGTCACCGGCCAGCACCCGCTGCGCCCGGCCGATGATCCCGTTCAGCTCCTCGGCCACCGCCGCGTACGTCCGCTCCGCCTCGCGGTGCACCCACGCGATCGAGGAGCCGGGCAGGATGTCGTGGAACTGGTGCAGCAGCACCGTCTTCCAGATCCGGTCCAACTCCTCGTACGGATACGGCACTCCGGACCGCACCGCGGCCGTGGCCGCCCACAGCTCCGCCTCGCGCAGCAGGTTCTCGCTCGCCCGGTTGCCCTGCTTGGTCCGCGCCTGGCTCGTCAGCGTCGCCCGGTGCAGCTCCAGGTACAATTCGCCCACCCAGACCGGCGGATGCGGATACTCCGCCTCGGCCTTCGCGAAGAACTCCGCGGGCCGCTCCCAGCGCACCCGCGCCGACCCCTCCAGATCCCGCAGCCGCGCCGCCTTCGCGATCATCTCGCGCGTGGTGCCGCCGCCTCCGTCGCCCCAGCCGGTCGGCGCGATCGAGTGCCGCGCCCGCCCCTTGTCCTTGAAGTTGCGGACGGCATGGGCGATCTCCTTGCCCTTCATCGAGCAGTTGTACGTGTCGATCGGCGGGAAGTGCGTGAAGATCCGTGTCCCGTCGATGCCCTCCCACCAGAACGTGTGGTGCGGGAAGGTGTTGACCTGGCTCCACGAGATCTTCTGCGTCAGCAGCCACTTGGACCCGGCCGCCTTGATGATCTGCGGCAGCCCGCCCGCGAAGCCGAAGGTGTCCGGCAGCCACGCCTCCTCGTTCTCGACGCCGAACTCGTCCAGGAAGAACCGCTTCCCGTGCACGAACTGACGGGCCATCGCCTCCGAGCCCGGCATGTTCGTGTCCGACTCCACCCACATGCCTCCGGCCGGCACGAACCGGCCCTCCGCGACCGCCTTCTTGACCCGCGCGTACACCTCCGGCCGGTGCTCCTTGATCCACGCGTACTGCTGCGCCTGCGACATCGTGTAGACGAAGTCCGGCTCGTCCTCGAGGAGCGCGGTCATGTTGGCGGTGGTCCGCGCCACCTTGCGTACCGTCTCGCGCAGCGGCCACAGCCAGGCCGAGTCGATGTGGGCGTGCCCGACCGCGCTGATCCGGTGCGCCGACGGCTCGGCCGGCGACGACAGCACCGCGACCAGCTGCTCACGGGCTGCCGCCGCGGTCCCGTTGACGTCCTGGAGGTCGATCGCGTCCAGGGCCCGGTCGATCGCCCGCAGGATGTCCCAGCGACGGGCGCCCTCCACCGGCAGCTCCGCCATCAGCTCGCCGAGCACCTCCAGATCGATCACCAGTTGCCACACGGTCTCGTCGAAGACGGCCAGATCCATCCGCTCCAGCCGGTACTGCGGCCGGTCGCCCGCCGTCTCCTTGTCGCCGAGCTCGGTCGGCAGGAAGGGGTGGTAGTCGAGGATCACCGGATTGGACGCCGCCTCGACGTGCAGCAGCACCTCCTCGCCACCCGCTGCCGGGGCGGCGATCCGGACCCACTGGTTGCGCGGGTTGAGCCCCTTCACCGGCGAACCGTCCGGCCGGTAGACCAGGCCCTCGCACTGGAACCCGGGCATGTTCGCGTCGAAGCCGAGGTCGATCAGCGCCTCGACC
Organism: Streptomyces sp. NPDC059567; assembly: GCF_042735655.1. Lineage (NCBI taxonomy): Bacteria > Bacillati > Actinomycetota > Actinomycetes > Kitasatosporales > Streptomycetaceae > Streptomyces > Streptomyces sp. NPDC059567. The sequence continues at coordinate 8,467 of NZ_JBHWBS010000112.1, forward strand.
GTCCGGCCCGCCCAGCCCGCCGGTACCGTCCCGGAGACGGTGAGCCAGCTCGTGCCCCAAGGTGCTCCCCAGGCGTCGCCGACGGCGATCGGGGTCCGCGGGGCGGCGATCCCCTCCGCCACCGGCACCGGTTCGTCGGGCGCGGTCCAGATCCCCACCTCCAGAGGCACCGACTCCGGGTGGATCGCCGGCCGGATGCGCTCGTCGAGGACGCGCCGGAGACGGGACTCGATCAGGGTGCGGTCGTCATGCATGGCAGTCGCTCCATCACGTAGAGAGGGTGGTGGTCAGGCCCGGCCGACGTCGTCGACGGTGACCGTCTCGGTGATCCCGCGTGCGGTGAGATGATCGCGGTCCGACGCCCGCGACGCCAGTACGGCGGTCGGCCGCGCGCCGTCCGCGGCCAGCCGCATGTACGCCTCGAAGAACGCCCCGCCGGGGGAGCACGTCGAACGCTTCGGTGCGTCGTCGGACAGGTCGAGGACCAGGGCCGTGGAGCGCGGCAGAGGACGGTGAGCGCGCGCACGGGCCTCCGCCACGGCCTCGGCGAGCGCCCGCCCGGCCGGTTTGACCGCCCCGTCGGTGGTCAACAGGCCGAGGCTGTACTCCAGTTCGGGGAAGTCGGCGAGCGAGCGGTCCACGTCGTGGGAGCACCACCAGGTGATGCCCCAGAGGTCCTGGCAGTCGAGCGCGGCCTCCACCGTCGTACGGGTGAATGCGGCGGCCCGGTCGGCGGCGATGTGCGGGGCGGGCGCCCCGACCTCCTGCAGCCACACCGGCCGCCCCGGGTCGTCGGCCCATGCCTTCGACAACTCGACGAGATACGCGGCGTGTTGCCCCGTCGCGACGGAGTCGGGGCCGTAGCGCTGCGCGGTGCCGTTGAAGACCCAGGAGTGCACGGCCGTCACCGCGCCGATCCTGGCCGCCTGGGCCGGCGTGAACGGATGGTCGTCGAGGTACCAGGCGGCGTCGTACTCCGCATGCAGATGCAGCCGCCCCGGCGCTCCCCGCTCGCATGCCGCCAGCATGTGGCGCAGCCAGCTCTCCGCCTCGGCCGGCGTGATCCGGTCCGGGTCGGGGTGCGGATCGCCCGAGAACTGGTTGATCTCGTTGCCGAGGGTCATGCCCAGGAAGGTGGGGCGGCCGGCCAGCGCCGCGGCGAGGGTGCGCAGATAGGCGGCTTGTCCGTCGAGGACCTCGGGGTCGGTGAACATGTTGCGCCGGTGCCAGGTCAGGGTCCACGAGGGCCGGAAGTCGAAGCTGGACAGATGGCCCTGCAGTCCGTCGACGGCCACGTCGAGTCCGCGCTCGGCCGCCGCGTCGACGAGTGCCACCAGCTGCTCGACGGCGCGCGGGCGGATCAGGGTGCGGTTCGGCTGGAAGACGGGCCAGAGCGGGAAGACCCGGACGTGGTCCAGGTCCAGAGCGGCGATCGAGTCCAGGTCGGCGCGGACGGCGTCGAGGTCGAAGTCGAGCCAGTGGTGGAACCAGCCCTTGCTGGGGGTGTAGTTGACGCCGAAGCGAGGGGCGCGGCCATGCTCGGCAGGGAGGTCCTGGGGAGTGGTCATGCGCGGTGTCGATTCCTTCCCGAGTCCGGTGCGGAGGTCATCCCTTGATGGCGCCTTCCTCGACGCCCTTGAAGAAGAACCGCTGGAGCGCGGCGAACACGGCCACGATCGGCAGGAAGGCGATCATGGTGCCGGCCGCGATCAGCCGCGGGTTGGCCGTGAACGTTCCGTCGAGGTACTGCAGCCCGACGGTCAGGGTGTAGCGCTCGGGGTCGTTGAGGACGATGAGCGGCCACAGGAAGTCGTCCCAGGCGCCGATGAAGGTGAAGATCACGACGACGCTCAGCATCCCCCGTACGTTGGGCAGGCCCACATGGACGAGGCGCTGCCACACGGTGGCACCGTCCACGAGCGCCGCCGCGTCGAGTTCGGGCGGCACGGCCTGGAACGCCGTGTACATCAGCAGCACGTTGAGCATGGCGATCGCCCCGGGCAGCGCCACCCCGAGCAGGGTGTCCGTCAGGCCCATGCTCCGGACCGTCACGTACTGCGAGACGATCGTGACCTCGCCGGGCAGCACCAGTGTGGCGAGGAAGAGGCCGAGCACCAGGCGCGCCCCGCGGAACCGCAGCCTGGACAGCGCGTACCCGGCGAGGGTGGCGCCCACGACGTTGCCGGCGACGGCGATCGCCGCCACCGTCAGCGAGTTGACGGCGTAGGTCCACACCGGGATGGTGTCGGCGACCTGGGCGTAGTTGGAGAGCGTCCAGTCCCGTGGCAGGAAGTCCGGCGTACGGGAGTACACGTCCTCGCCGGGCCCCTTGAGCGAGGTGGAGAGCTGCCACAGGAACGGGCCGATCGTGAGCAGCAGGACCACGGTCAGGAGCAGATAGCGGACCGCCTTCGCGGCCGGTGCGGGCGTACCGAATCCCCGTGCGGGCATGGTCAGGCCGCCTTCCGGTTGAGCCGGGCCAGGAGCAGCATCGGGCCGACGGTGATGACGAAGAGCAGCAGGCTGAGGGCGGAGGCGTAGCCGATGTGCCCGGTGAAGCCGCGGCTGTACATCTGGATGAGCATCACCACCGACATGTCCCGGCCGCCGGGGCCGCCGGTGCCGTTGGACAGGACGTACAGCTCCGAGAAGACCCGCAGGGCGGAGACCGAGATCAGGACGGAGACCAGCATCATCGTGGTCCGCACCCCCGGCAGGGTGACGTGCCAGAACCGGCGTACGGCGGAGGCGCCGTCGACGGCGGCGGCCTCGTGCAGCTCGCGGCCGACGTTCCCGAGCGCGGACAGGTAGATGACCATGTAGTAGCCGAGTCCCTTCCAGACCGTGAGTCCGATGGCGCTGAAGAGCAGGAGCCAGCGGTCGGTGAGGAAGTCGACGGGGCGCTCGGCGAGGCCGAGCTGTCCGAGCAGTCCGTTGATCAGGCCACGGTCGTCCAGGACCCATCCCCAGATCAGCGCGACCACGACGGCGGAGGCGACGACCGGCGTGTAGAAGGCGGTGCGGAAGAAGGTGATGCCCGGGAGCTTCTTCTCCACGAGGAGCGCGAGGAGCAGCGGCAGCAGGGTGAGCAGCGGCAGACAGATGAGCAGATAGACGATGCTGTTGATCAGCGCGTCGATCAACTGCTCGTCGGTCAGGGCGCGTTCGTAGTTGGCGAGGCCGGTGAAGCGGCCGCCGCCCAGTGGCTTGGCGTTGGTGAACGACAGGATCACCGTGTTGAGGGCGGGCCACAGGTTGAAGACGACGAGCCAGACCACGGCCGGCCCGGCGAGCAGCCACGGGGTGAACCAGCGCCGGTGAGTCATGGGGTGCCTTCCGGGAAAGGGAGAGAGGCGCCGGGGGAAGGCGGCGCCGCTCGCCGGATCAGTCCTTCAGCAGCTGGTCGGCGCGGGCGACCGCGGTGTCCAGGGCCTCCTTGGATCCGGCCTGGCCACTCAGGGCGAGGGCGATCTGCTGGTTGATCACCGTCTTGATCGCGTCGTTCGCCTGGACGGGCTCCAGCATCGTGGCCTGTGCGAGCGAGGTGAAGGCCGTGACCTTGGCGTCACCGGCGTTGGTGCCGTCGCTCTTGCTGAAGAAGGGGTCCGAGGCAGAGGCCTTCGTCGAGGGGAAGATGCTCGTGAGGTGGGCGAAGGCGGCCTGGTTCTCGGCGTTGGTCACCCAGCGGGCGAGCGCCAGCGCGGTGGCCCGGTTCTTGGTGCCCTTCGAGACCGAGAGGCCCTGGACGTACAGCGGCGGGGTACCGATGGCGGGGGAGGAGACCACCTTGGGGGCGAGGCTCGGGTTGTCGGCGGCCAGCGAGGTGATGTAGTTGCCGCCGGCGGTGGTCCAGGCGGCGGTGCCGGAGCTGAACAGCTTGGTGTTGCCCGCGTACGTCTCGGTCAGCACGTCCTTGGGCAGCAGCCCCTCCTTGAACGCGGCGCGGTAGGTGTCGAGGACCGCGGCGGCCTCCGGGGTGTTGAAGGTGAAGCGCATGCCGTCGTCGGACATGAGCTTCACCCCGGCGTTGGCGAAGTCCATCAGACCGGGCTTGCGGCTCATCAGATAGACCGAGCCGTCGGACTTCTCCTTGACGGTCCTGGCCGCCGTGATCAGCTCGTCCAGGGAGGCCGGGGGCTTCTTCGGGTCCAGGCCGTACTGGGCGAGGAGCGCGGAGTTCCAGTAGTTGACGTCGGTGTTGAGGTACCAGGGGTATCCGTACGTACCGTCGTGTCCGGCGAAGCGGTAGGCGTCGGTGCCGCCCTTGACGTAGTCGGCGTCCAGCTTCGGGTCGGCCTTCGCCACGTCCAGCAGCATCGACTGCTTCACCAGCGGCAGGGCGAAGTCCGGCGGCAGATTGACCACGTCGGGGAGGGTGCCGCCGGCCGCCTGGCTGAGCACCTTCTCCGAGTAGCCCTCGCCCGGCTGGTCGAGCCATTCGACTTCCACACCCGGGTTCTTCTTCTCGAAGGCGTCGATCACGCCCTCCATGTACGCGGTGAACTTCGGCTTCAGGGCCCAGGTCTGGAGCGAGACCTTGCCCTTCACCTCGCCGCCGGCCGCCGCGCCCGCGTCGTCGGAGCCGTTCGGGTCGCCGAGGCCGCAGCCGGCGAGCGTGGCCGCGGCGACCGCGGCAACGGCCGCCCGCACCCAGTGGCTTGTTCGCATGTGAGAGGTCTCCCGGTCTGTTCTGGCGGAGGATGCAGAGCTACTAAACCGGTCTAGCGATGGGGGACTATGCTCCCGCTACACTCCGCTGTCAAGACAGTGCGCGAGGACCGAAGGGGCGCTGCGTGGCCAGACCGACGATCGCCGACATCGCCCGCCGGGCCGGGGTCTCCAAGGGCGCGGTGTCCTTCGCGCTCAACGGCAGGCCCGGAGTGAGCGAGGTGACCCGTGAGCGCATCCTGCGGGTGGCCGAGGAGATGAACTGGCGGCCCCACAGCGCCGCGCGCGCCCTCGGCGGGGCACGGGCCGGCGCGGTCGGCCTCGTCCTCGCCCGGCCGGCCCGCACCATCGGCCTTGAGCCGTTCTTCGGCCATCTGCTGAGTGGACTGCAGGCCGGACTCTCGGTCCGCGGCACGGCGCTGAACCTGCTGGTCGTCGAGGACACGGCGGCCGAGATCGAGGTCTACAGGCGCTGGACCTCCGAGCACCGGGTGGACGGCTTCGTCCTGGTCGACCTCCAGGTCCGCGACCCCAGGATCCCCGTCCTGGAGGAGCTCGGCGTCCCCACGACCGTCATCGGCGGGCCCGGCCGGCACGGCAGCCTGCCGAGCGTCTGGGCGGACGACCGTGCGGCGATGGTGTCGATCGTCGACTACCTCGCGGCCCTCGGCCACCGCCGGATCGCGCATCTGGCCGGTCTGCCGGCCTTCCAGCACACCCAGCGCCGCATCCGGGCCGTACGGGACAGTGCCCGGCGCCTCGGTCTGACCGAGGCGGTGTCGCTGCCCACCGACTTCAGCGACGCGGAGGGCGCCGCCGCCACCCGGGCGCTCCTCGCCCGGCCCCAGCGGCCGACGGCGATCATCTACGACAGCGATGTGATGGCGGTCGCCGGGCTCGGCGTGGCCACCGAGATGGGCGTGGCCGTCCCCGGCGAGCTGTCGATCGTCTCCTTCGACGACTCCGCGCTCGCCCGCATCGTCCACCCCGCCCTCACCGCGCTCTCCCGCGACACCTTCGCCCTCGGCGAGCAGGTCGCGCGGGAACTGCTCGCGCTCGTCGACGACCCGGCGGCGGCGCGGGACATCAAGAACCCGACGCCGCGTCTGACGGTCCGTGAGAGCACCGCGCCACCGGCTCTTGACCCGGCGAACTAAAGCCGTTTAGCCTCCCGGGGCGAGACGGACCGGTGGCGCCACGTGTGGACTGGCTCCCACGACATCGCACCCGCACGGCCCCGCACGTCCCCGGCCACGTCGGTGGGCACAGCACACCGGGCACCGCGACGCCGGGTGCCGTACGTCCGGCGCCGTACGCCCGAACTCCACGCGCCACGCACCACTCGTCACGCGTCATCCGCACCACCAGTACCTCCTGTACGCCCAGCACCCCACCCTTCGCTGGACCGGAGTTTCGGATGAGACGACACCTGCCCCTTCTGCCGATCGCGGCGCTCTTCGCCGCACTCCTCGGCCTCGCACCCCTCACCCCCGCCGCGAGCGCAGCGAGCGCCGCCGCCGAGGCCCCCGCACGGGTGCAGGCGGCGGGCGATCAGCCCTACGCCTCGTACTGGCACCCGAACACCCTCCTGAACTGGGATCCGGCCACCGACCCCGACGCGCGGTTCAACCGCTCCCGCGTCCCCCTGCGGCCGCGCGTCTCCGACCCCGCGCTCAAGGCCAACGCCAACGCCCGCGCCGGCGAAGGGAAGATCGCGTCCCTGGTCTCCTTCGGCCCCACCTCGAACAACCCCTCTCAGGGCTCCACCAACCCGCACTACTACGCCTTCGGCCACTGGCAGTACATCGACAAGCTGGTCTTCTGGGGCGGCTCCGCGAGCGAGGGCCTGATCCTCGCCCCCAACGCGACCGTCATCGACGCCGCCCACCGCAACGGCGTGAAGGTCTACGGCACCGTCTTCTTCCCGCCCACCGCCTACGGCGGCCAGATCCAGTGGGTACGCGACTTCGCGAAGAAGACCGGCTCCACCTACCCCGTCGCGGACAAGCTCGCCCAGGTCGCGCAGCACTACGGCTTCGACGGCTGGTTCATCAACCAGGAGACCGCGGGCGGCGACGCGGCCCTCGCGACCGAGCTGCGCAACGAGATGCGCTACGCCCGCTCCCTCGGCCCGGTCGAGTTCATGTGGTACGACGCGATGACCGAATCCGGGGCGGTGAGCTGGCAGGACTCCCTCACCTCCGCCAACGACTCCTTCCTGCAGGAGGGTTCGCTGCGGACCTCCGACTCGATGTTCCTCGACTTCGGCTGGAGCGCCTCGGGGCTGAGCTCCTCCCGCACCCTCGCCCGGAGCCTCGGCCGCAGCGAGTACGAGCTGTACTCCGGCATCGACACCGAGGCGAACGGCTCCAACACCTCCGTCCCCTGGGCCTCGGTCTTCCCCGCCGGGCAGCCGCACGTCACCTCCCTCGGCATCTACCGGCCCGAGTGGACCTTCACCTCGTCGGCGAACCGGTCCGACTCCCATGCCAGAGAGGCGCGTTACTGGGACGGCGCCAACGGCGACCCCTCCGACACCACGACCACGTCGGCCTGGAAGGGGCTCGCGCACTACGTCCCCGAGTCCTCGCCCGTCACCGCCAAGCCCTTCGTCACCTCGTTCGGGGCTGGCCAGGGCGACTTCTTCCACTCCGGCGGCGTACGGGTGGCGTCGACGGGCTGGAACAACCTCTCGCTCCAGGACGTGCCCCCGACGTATCGCTGGCTCGTCGGTTCCACCGGCTCCAGGCTCACTCCGTCGATCGACTTCACCGACGCGTACGAGGGTGGCTCCTCGCTGCGTCTGACGGGCACCCTCGACGCCGTGAACACCGTCCGGCTGTACCAGACGAAGCTGCCGGTCGCCGCCGACACCAAGCTGTCCGTCGTCGTGAAGACCCCGGCCGCGGGACCCACCCGCCTCAAGGCCGCGATCTCCTTCACCGACGCGCCGACCACCTTCACCACCCTCGACCTCGGCTCCAACGGCACCACCGGCTGGGAGCGCAAGACCCTCGACCTCTCCGCCTACGCCGGCCGGACCGTCGCCCAGATCGGCCTGCAGACCGCCGGGTCCGTCGCCTCGTACGACGTGAAGGTCGGGCAGATCGCCGTCTACGACGGGGCCGTGGACACGGCGGCCGCACCGACCGCCGTCACCGTCCTCGGCACCACCGACGTGAGCCCCACACGCAAGTCGCTGCGCCTGTCCTGGACGGCCTCGGCCGCCGGCTCCGTGCACCACTACGAGGTGTACCGGCGCAACAGCGACGGCACCCGTACGTTCCTCGGCGCCACGCCCAACGACGCCCTCTTCGTCCCGCAGCTCGACCGCGCCGGCACGGAGACCACCACCACGCTCGACGTCGAGGCCGTCTCCACCGAGTACGGCCGCTCGCCGGCCGCCACCACCACCGTCGGCTGGTCCGGCACGACCGAGTCCAACCTCGCGCTGAACCGCCCCGCGACCGCCTCCGGCCAGTGCAACGGCACCGAGACACCCGCCAAGGCCGTCAACGGCACGGTCTCCGGCGGCAACGGCGACAAGTGGTGCACCACCACGACCGCCAAGTGGCTGGAGATCGACCTCGGTTCGGTGCGTGACGTGAACCGCCTCACGGTGAAGCACGCGGCTTCCGGCGGCGAGAGCGCGTCCTGGAACACCCGCGACTTCACCCTCAAGGTCCGCGGCTCGACCGGTGACCCGTGGACCACCGCGGCGACCGTCACCGGCAACACGGCGGCCACCACCACACACCCCGTGGCCGCCGCGGCACGCTACGTACGTCTGGAGATCACCAGCCCCACCCAGACCACCGACCCCGCCGCACGGATCTACGAGTTCGAGGCCTGGGGGTCTTGACGAGGGAGAAATAAGGAGGAAAATCCCTAATACACCAGAAAACCAGAGCGAGCCGCACCCGTCGGCGAAGACGTTCACCGACCCGCGTGACCCACTCGCTGGCTCTGGCCAGGCCCCCGGCAGATCCTCCCGGATCTCAGGGCGATCAGCGACGACTGAGATGCCCGAGTGCGGAGACGGACTACCGGGGACTGCATGTGTGGAGGCTCCTCCCCATGTCACGCATCCGAGCGGCACTGATCGACATCGACGGCGTGCTCACCGTCTCCTGGAAGGCGCTGCCCGGCGCCGTCGCCGCCATGGAGCGGCTGCGCGCCGACGGCGTCCCGCTCGCTCTGGTCACCAACACCACCTCGCGGACCCGCGCCTCCGTCGCCGCGCGGCTGACAGGGGAGGGCTTTCCCGTCGGCGTCGACGACATCCTCACCGCACCCGCCGCCACCGCCGCCCACCTACGGGAGCACCACCCGGGGGCGCGCGTGCTGCTGATCAACGCCGGGGACGTCGCCGACGACCTCGGTGGCCTGACGCTCGTCGACGAGGACGGCCCGGCGCCGGACGTGGTCGTCCTCGGCGGCGCGGGCGACGCGTTCGGCTACGCCTCACTCAACCGCGTCTTCCGCCGTGTACGCGACGGCGCGCGGCTCGTCGCGATGCACCGCAACCTGTACTGGCGTACCGTCGACGGGCTCGACCTCGACACGGGAGCCTTCCTCCTGGGGCTGGAACGGGCCGCAGGCGTCGAGGCGGAGATCACCGGCAAACCCTCGCCCACCTTCTTCGCCACCGCTCTCGCGCGCCTCGGTGCCGACGCGGGCGAGACGCTCATGGTGGGGGACGACATCGAGTCCGACGTCCTCGCGGCCCAGCGCTGCGGGATCACCGGCGTGCTGGTGCGGACCGGCAAGTACCTGCCCGAGACGCAGGAGGCGGCGGAGGGCGAACCGGACCACGTCCTGGACTCCTTCGCCGATCTGCCGGAGCTCCTCCGCATGCGCGAGGGATGATCAGCGAGCCGCTCCCGCCTCCAGAATGCCCTTGAGGGTCTGCTCGTTCCTGGGCATCTCCTTGCGCACGTGCGGGCGCACGACCAGGGGGACCAGTGCCTTGCCGATACCGTGGCCCTCGAAATCGAGGGCGATCGTCACCCGTGAATGCTCGCCGTCGTCGATGGGCTCGATCCTGCCCTGGACGTCGCCGCGCACCGGACCGTCGATGCCGTGGATGTGCCAACTCGTCGGCGGGTCCAACTCGATGACCTGCATGATGCTGACCATCGAACGGCGTCCCATCCGCCGCGTCACGGCGACCTTCGAGCCGACGGCGACGGGCCCCTCGCCCAGGAGGCGGACCGAGACGGCACTCTCCTGCCAGTCGGGCAGATGGGTCGGGTCGGTCACGTAGGTGAAGACCTCCTCAGGGCTGCGGGAAATGTCGATGGATTCCTTGATGGCAGACATTTCGCCCTCTTGACTGTCTTCGTCATGGCTGTTGTCAGTTCATACAAATGATCCCACGCGTGGGGGTACGTCGCCATCGTGACGAAGTGGGACACGGCCGAGGCGGCGGCCGGAACGAGGGCCGGGCGTCAGCCGGTGCGCCAGCGGTGGACCGTGTCGTCGTCGAAGGTGAGCCACGTGCCGTCGCCAAGGGGGAGCGCGCGGGTCGTCACCGCGGTGTCCGGAGGGTACGTGACCTCGGCTCGGAGGCCCAGGTCGTCGGCTCCGAGCAGGACGTGACGGCATTCCTCTTCCCAGGGATCCTCGCCGACCGCCGCCAGGACCCGTCCCTCGTCGAGGAAGCCCGGCTGCCCCATGAAGACGAGGCCGTCCGGGAGGACATCGGACGCCTCCACCACGGTCCGGGGGCCGGCCGGGGTGTCGTACCGGGTGAGCTGCTCCCCGGCGACGGCGAGCGTCAGAAAGGCGCCGGAACGCAGGCTGCTTCCCGTGAAGGGCTCGTCGTAGCCTCCGACCCGTGTGATCGCCAGGCGCTCCCGCGTGGCGGCGACGAGCAGGGAGTAAGCCTCCTCCTGCCCCTGCGCCGCGTTGAGGAAGACATCCTGGGTGGCGGCCGGGCCGAGCGGCTGCTGGAACGCGTACGTCCCCCAGTGCGTCGGGAGCGTGCTGGACGCCAGCACGGCACCGGTCGCCAGGTCCAGGACCACGAGGACTTCGTTCCGTTCGGTCTCGACGCCGGGCTGGACGACCGCGAGCAGGGCGGTCCCGGAGGGGTCGGGGGCGCATGCGCCGTAGGCTCCGGTCGGCCACGGAGGGTGCGGGAACGTCCAGCGGACGGTCCCGTCCGCCTCCTGGACGGTGACGGAGCCGCCGCCGCTCACGGCGAGGCCGCCGCCCGGGACGGGGGTGACGTACACATCCTCCTCGCCGGACAGCCTGCCGCCGTGCCGCGTGTCGAAGACTGCGGCCGTGTCTCCCGAGACCCGGCCCGTCTCCCAAGCGACCCCGTCGTGAGCGACGATCCAGTGAGAGCCGTTCCTGGCGAGCAGGCAGTCGAGCTGTCCCAAGGCCGAGCCGAGCCCTGGCAGCTGCTCGGTGGTGGTGAGCTCGGCCTCGACGGCTTCGTGCTCCATGCTTCTCCCAACCGCATGCTCATGTGGAACACAGGCCCAACGACCGGACGACCTACAGGATCCGAAAGACGCGCCCTACGCGGCGCGTTCCCGGTAGAGGTCCCGCAGGAGTGCGATCTCGGCTCCGTGGTGCAGCAGTTCCTGGTTGACCCACCAGACGATCTCGAGGAAGGGGTCCTCGGGATCGCTGCCGTGCGGGTAGGTGCTGAGGCCCACCGTGTCGAGCGCCTCGTCGTCGACCGAGAGCAGGGCCTTCCGCCAGGCTTCCGCCCCGGCGTCGAAGGATTCGATCGCCGCGGCGACATCGCCGCTGATCCGGTAGTCGTCACGGGTCAGGCTGTGGCTGCCGTCGGTGTGGTCCGCGCGCAGCGTCATGAGCTCGCTCAGATGGCTCAGCCGCCAGGCGATGGTGGTGAACGGCGGGGGAGTGGGGTGCGGAGGCGGGGTGGCGTCGCGCCCCCAGTCGCCCACGCCGGTCAGGACGGTCGCCCGCGGGCCCGGCCCTTCGGCGCGGCGGCGGAGCGACCAGCAGCCCGGCACCGGCTCCCAGAGGTACTCCTCGTCGGTGAGCGCCTCCACCCCCACGTCCGTGCCGTTGCCGCTGTCCACGAACGGCCCCGCCATGCGCTGCCGGAGCCTGAGCCGCGCGAAGTCGAACTGGTCGAGCAGCGGGATCAGTCGGGGCGGTACGGACATGCGTGCTCCTCGGCGCGGTGGGGCAGGGCGTCCGTACCCTGACACACGAACACGCCGCACGGCGTCCGGTTTTCTTCCCGTCCGGCATCGGAGCGGAGATGCGAGCGGGAGAGCCCTACGTCAGGCCGTCGAGCCAGGCCAGTGCCGCCTCGGCGGTGAACTCCGCCTGCCCGCCACGGAACACCAGATCGGCCGCGCGGAACGCCGGATCGTCCACCGTCGCCGCCACATACGGCAGTGCCACGCACCGCATCCCCGCCGCCCGCGCAGCCTGGGCACCCGGGGCCGCGTCCTCGAACACCACGCACCGCGCCGGCTCCGCCCCGAGCCGGCGCGCCGCCTCCAGGAAGACGTCCGGTTCCGGCTTGCCCCGCTCCACCTCCTCCGCGGAGACCAGGGTGGTCAGCAACGCGCCGAGCCCGGTCCCGCCGAGGACCGCCTCGATCGCGGCGAGCGACGAGCCGGACGCCACCGCCATCGGAACCCCCGCCGCGTGCAGGCGCTCCACGAGGGTCCGCATCTGCGGATAGACCGGGGTCGACGCCCCCGCCAGCTCCAGATAGTTCCGGTTGGTGGCGGCGAGCAGCTCGTCGACGGGCGCCTCGATCCCGTACCGCTCCCCGAGGATCTCCAGCGTCTCCCGCGTCCCGATCCCGATGAAGCGCGTGTGCCGCTCCCAGTCGAAGTCCGTGTCCCCGGCGAAGGCGACGAGGGTCCGCCGGGTGGCCTCGAAGTAGTTCGGCTCGCTGTCCACCAGCGTTCCGTCGAGATCGAAGATGACCGAAGGGCGCGGTGTGCTCATGGGTCCCAGCATCTCAACCCCCCGGTCATGCACCCCGGCCCGACGCCCGCCCCACCGCCTCCACCAGCGGCAGCAGCCGGTGCGGAACGCGCTCGCGCAGCGCCATCTCCGTACGGGTGCGCACCACGCCCGGCAGCTGGATCAGCCGCTGGATCACATCCTCGAGATGGCCGTTGTCCCGGGCCACCACCCGCGTCAGCAGGTCCCCGCCGCCCGTGATCGAGAACGCCTCGACGATCTCCGGCACGGCCGCGAGCGCGTCGCCGACCTCGTCCAGATGTCCCTGCGTGACCTCGATGTGTACGAACGCGAGCACCGGGTGACCGAGCGCCGCGGGAGAGAGCACCGGGCCGGTGGCGGTGATCACCCCGTCCCGCTCCAAACGGTCGATCCGGGCCTGCACCGTGCCCCGGGCCACCCCCAGGATCCGCGCGTACTCGCGCACGCTGGTGCGCGGCTGCTCGATCAGCAGCCGCAGGATGCGCGTGTCGAGCTCGTCCACCGCCATGGTCCGTTGGCCTCCTTCTGGCCGAGTTCTACCCGCGATGACTGTACCAACGGCACACCCTGTCCCGGTTGAGTTGAGCCAGTGGGTGATTAGTGCTTTCCTCTGAGAAGAGTACGAAGAGATGGCGCCGCGCATGCGCCGGACCGGCGACGAGGCCGGGAACCGGACCCGCGGCGCCTTTCCCATGTCCAGGGGCCGCCACAAGCAGGCCGGGACACGAGAGATCACGCGAAGAGGGTGTGTGTACGACAGCGGGCGCGGAACAACCGCCGTGAAGCAGCTCCGGGCGGCCGGGCGTCGGCTCGTCCGACTCGTGTTCGTGGCACCCGACCCGGGCCGGGTCCGGCTGAGGGTCTCCTCGCGCGCCGTCCTCGGCGTCGGACTCTCCGTCGCCGCGGCCGAGCTCGCCGGACTCTCCCTCACCGCCTCCATCACCGGCGGTCTCGCCGCGCTGCTCGCGCTCTTCACCGTCGGCGACCCGACCGTGCGCCGGCAACTGACCACCACGGCCCTGCTGCCCGCCGTCGGCTTCCCGGTCCTCGCCCTCGCGACCGCCCTGCACGGTGTGCCGCTGCTGCGTGACGCGTCCTGGCTGCTCGTCGTCTTCGCGGGCGTGTACGCACGCCGCTGGGGCCCGCGCGGACACGCGCTCGGCATCTTCGCGTTCATGATGTTCTTCGTCACCCAGTTCCTGCACGCGCTGCCCGCCCAGCTGCCGGAGCTGTACGCGGCGGTGGCCCTCGCCCTCGCCGTCTCGGGCACGGTCCGGTTCGTCGCCTGGTGCATCGAGCGACGTGTCCCGCCGCCCGCCGCACCCGCCCCGCTGCCCGGCCGCGGCTTCCACCGGCCCACCACCCGGCAGGCGTTCCAGGCCACCGCCGCCTGCGCCGTCGCGCTCGCCGCCGGTCAGTTCATCTCCCACGAACGCTGGTACTGGGCCGTCGGCACCGCGTGGTGGATCTTCGTCAACACCGCCTCGCGCGGCGAGACCCTCGTCCGGGGCTTCCGCCGGGTCGTCGGCACGGTCACCGGCATCGCCGCCGGACTCCTGATCGCGATCCCGCTCGCCGGCGCGCCCGCCCCGACCGCCCTCCTGGTCGCCGTGTGCGTCTTCGGGATCTTCTACACCGCCCCGCTCTCGTACAGCTGGATGATGTTCTTCGTGACCGTCATGGCCGGGCTGCTGTACGGACTGCTCGGCGTCCTGCACCCCGGGCTCCTGCTGCTCCGCTTCGAGGAGACCGCGGTCGGCGCGCTCGGCGCGGCCGTCGGTGTGGCCCTGCTGCCCGTGACCACCCACGCGGCGACCAACGCCTGGATCGAGCGGGCCGTGACCTGTGTCCACGACTGCACCACCGTCGCGGCACGACGGCTCGCCGGCGACCCGGACGCCGACCCCGCGCCGCTCGCCGCCGAGCTGGAGGTGCTGCTCGGCAGGGTCCGGCTCTCGTTGGCGCCGCTGGTCCACCCGCTGAGCCCGCTGCGGGCCCGCAAGGCCCGCGCCCGCCGCGTCCTCGCCCTGCTCGACGACTGCGCCCGCGAGATCCGCGGTCTCGCCGCGGTCGCCGCCGACCCCGACGCCTCCCACGACGCCCGGCTCGCCGCCGCGTCCTGGCGGGTCGAGGCGGCCGTCCACGCCCTCGTCCCGCCGACCAGTCCCGCGCGCTCCGCCTCCGTCGCGGCCGATGCCCTGGCGCCGCACCACCCGGGAGCCGAGGCCGCCCTCGGCCATCTGTACGGCCTGGAGCGGGCGCTGGTCGACCTCGCGGCGCCGCTGCGCACCTCCCCGAGCGCCCCGCTCGTCCCGGCGGCCTGAGGAACAGCCCCTCCCAGACGCTTGATCCAAGTTGGTCTAGACCGCCTGCTAACGTCGGCCCCGACGACGCGGGCGGTCGGCCGTGACCGCCCGGCGGAGAGGGGAGACGCCATGGGCGGCACAGACGCGCGGGAACCGGTACGGGCCTTCATCGGATCGTTCACCTCGGCCGGCGGCCGCGGCATCCTCACCGCCGACGTGGACGCCTCCACCGGCGCCCTGACCGTCACCTCCGAGACCGCGGCCCTGACCGACCCGTCCTTCCTCACCCTCGCGGGCGCGGTCCTGTACGCCGTCTCGGAGGCCGAGGAGGGCGCCGCGGCCGCCTTCGACGTGACCGGAGCCGTCCCCCGGCCGCTCGGCGCTCCCGTGGCCGTACAGGGCTCCGGACCCACCCACCTCGCCGTCGCCGCGGGCCATGTCCTCACGGCCAACTACGGCTCCGGCAGTGTCACCGCCCTGCCCATCGGCCCGGACGGCGCGCTCGGCACCGCCACCGACGTCGCCCGGCACGAGGGCTCGGGACCGGTCACCGAGCGCCAGCGCGGCCCGCACGCCCACCAGGTCCTGCCGGCGCCCGGCGGGCCCTGGGCGACCGCCGTGGACCTCGGCACCGACTCCGTACGGATCTACGCCCTCGATCCCGCCTCCGGAGCCCTGCGCCCGCACGGCGAGACCGCCCTGCGCCCCGGCACGGGCCCGCGCCACCTGGCCTTCCACCCGGCCGGCAGCCACGCCTACGTCCTGAACGAGCTGGAGCCCACCCTCACGGTCTGCCGCTGGGACGGGGCGGCCGGGGCCCTCGAACCGGTCGCGGAGACGTCCGTGCTGCCCGAGGGCGCCACGGGGTCGAGCTACCCCTCCGGGGTGGCCGTCGCCCCCGACGGCCGGTTCCTGTGGGCCGCCGTACGGGGCGACGACACCATCGCCGTCCTCTCCCTCGACCCGAGCGGCGAGAAGGCCGCCCTGGTCGCCTCCGTGCCCTGCGGGGGCCGCTGGCCCCGGGACCTGGCCCTCGATCCCTCGGGACGGCGGCTGTACGCGGCCAACGAGCGCTCCGGCGACGTGACCTGGTTCGACATCGACGCGGAGAGCGGCATCCCGCGCCGCGCGGGCGCGATCGAGGCCCCGGCCGCCTCCTGCGTGGTCTTCGGCTGAACCCCGGACCCGGGCATACGGGAGGGCCCGCACCGGACGCGTCCGGTGC